>DAOUWX010000002.1 GCA_030666935.1 Atribacterota bacterium
AGAAAAGAGGAATTTATCGGGCTTACTGCGCCAAATACGGGTGACCAATATGAACTTATGAAAAAAGTAGCCCAGACGGGGGTAATGATAGGTTTTCACGCAGAAAACAATGATATGATAAATAAAAATATTGCACGCTTAAGAAGTGAAGGTAAAATCTCTCCCATATATCACGGCAGGTCCCGACCCCCGGTAGCAGAGATAGAAACAGCTTCTAAAATTTTACTCTTTGCCGAAAAGACCGGAGCGAGGGTTGAAATGTGCCACATTAGCACTCCGGAAGTAGTAAAATTAGTAAATAAGGCTAAATGTAAAGGGGTATATGCTATTGCGGAAACTTGTCCTCATTACTTATTCCTTAATGAGAATGCTCTTAATAAAGTAGGAGTATTTGCCAAGTGCAACCCTCCTTTAAGGAGCGAAAAAGAGCGGCAGGGTATGTGGGGAATGGTAAATAATGGAAGTATTGATATTATTGGAAGCGACCACGCACCATATACCAAAGAAGAAAAAGCAAGAGGAAGTGAAGATATATTTACTCCCCCGGCAGGATTTCCGGGTTTATCCACCAGATTACCCCTGCTTTTCACTGCAGTAAAGGAAGGAAAAATGGAATTAGATAGAATGGTTAAACTTGTCTGCGAGAATCCTGCTAAAATATTTGGTCTGTTTCCTAAAAAAGGCACTATTGCTCTCGGTTCAGATGCAGATTTTGTAATCTTCGATCCTGACAAAAAAGATGTTATTTCCAAAAATAAAATGTTCACCAAATGTAGAGACAGCGCCCTGGTATATGATGGATGGGAAGTTTACGGAAAACCGGAAATGACCATAGTTAGAGGGAAAGTGGTTTTTGATGATGGGAAAATAACTGTTTCTCCGGGATACGGAGAGATTATAAAAGTATACAAAAGTTAATGATTTTGCATATTCTTAATTGAAGATTTATAGAAAACAAACATATATAAAGCAATATAACTTTATAAAACTTATATTATCATCCCATGAATCTGCATTAATTTAAAAGATAAGTGAGGGTAAATCTATGGACAAAATAAATTTACGGAAATTAGAAGAACTAAATAATCAGCATGTTATAAAAGTAGTAGAAGAAGCTATCCAGCTTTGCAAGCCGGCAAAAGTAGTTGTGATAACTGATTCAAAAGAGGATATTGCCTATGTGAGAGAATTAGCTTTGATTAATGGTGAAGAAGCGAAATTAAAGATGGAAGGCCATACCATTCACTTTGATGGTTATTATGATCAAGGAAGAGATAAAGCTAATACCAAGTACTTGTTGTCTAAAGATGTAGATTGGGGGATAAAGGTAAATTCAATAGAAAAAGAAAAAGGACTAAAAGAAATATGTTCTTTCCTTGATGGCAGTATGGCCGGGAAAGAAATGTTGGTAAGATTTTTTTCTCTCGGTCCAACTAATTCGATATTTTCCTTAAAAGCCCTCCAGATTACCGATTCTGCATATGTAGCTCATAGTGAAGACATCCTCTATCGGCCAGCTTATGAAGAATTTAAAAAACTTAATGGTTCTCCGGATTTCTTTTTCTTCCTCCACTCTGCCGGAAGGTTAAAAAATGGAGTTAGCGTAGATATAGATAAACGGAGGATTTATATCGACCTTGAAGAAAACAGAGTTTATTCGGTAAATAACCAGTATGCCGGTAACTCTCTGGGATTAAAAAAATTAGCCTTTAGGTTAGCTATCAATAAAGCTCAAAGAGAAGGATGGTTAGCTGAGCATATGTTTATAATGGGTGTTCATGGTCCAAATAGTCGGGTTACTTATTTTACCGGGGCTTATCCCAGTGCCTGTGGTAAGACCAGCACTGCCATGATTCCCGGCCAGACCGTAGTTGGTGATGATATCGCTTATCTTAGAAAAATTGACGGGGTAATAAGGGCGGTAAATATGGAATCAGGCATATTTGGTATCATCCATAGTGTAAATTCAGAAAACGATCCCGTGATTTATCAGGCGTTAACTACATCGGGTGAAGTTATCTTCTCTAATGTATTGATTAATAATGGAATCCCTTACTGGGAAGGGATGAAAAAGGATATCCCGGATACGGGGATTAATTTTTCAGGAGAATGGTTCAAAGGGAAAAAAGATTGCGAGGGCGAGGAAATTCCTTGTTCTCATAAGAATGCAAGATACACCCTCAAGTTAAACGAACTGAAAAATATTGATTCCAAGGCAGATGATCCTGGTGGGGTACCAGTACAAGCTATTTTCTATGGAGGGAGAGATTCTGATACTACCATACCTGTAGTGGAATCACTTACCTGGGCACATGGTGTTTTTCTGGGGGCTACAGTCGAATCTGAAACCACTGCCGCAACCCTTGGTGCCCAAGGGGTGAGGAAATACAATCCCATGGCCAATCTTGATTTTATTTCGGTGCCACTGGGAACTTATATAGAAAATCATCTAAATTTTACTAAAGATCTTAAGGTAATTCCCAAAATTTATGCCACTAATTATTTTTTAAAGGACGAATCTGGCAATTATTTAAATAGTAAATTAGATAAAAAAGTATGGCTTCTCTGGGCAGAGGGGAGAGTTTATGGTGAATACAAAACCATTGAAACTCCCGTTGGCCTAATACCAAAATACGAAGATTTAAAAACCTTATTCATCCGTGAGCTGGATAAAGATTATACTAAGGCTGAATATATACAGCAATTCTCCTTAAGGGTGGTAAAATACCTGGAGAAAATGGAAAGGATGAGAAAAATCTTTGAAAATATCCAGATGCCCGCAGCCTTTACCGAAGAACTAAAAGCACAAACCGAAAGATTAAAATATGTAAGGACAAAATTTGGAGAAGAGGCAATTTCTCCTTTTCAATTTTTAGATATATAAAATAAATCAAAAATAGATTTTGGTATTTTAAAAACAACTACAGATAAAGAACAAATTTAATAAAGAGGGGTCGGATTCATCCGACCCCTTCAAGAACTAACTTCCTATTTTTTCTTCTCCTTCTTCCACAAACTTGCTCTTTCCAAAATTTTCTGTACCCCACTTGGGCTAATTATTTTTTTACCATTATTTTCATTAAATATAACAGAAGCGATAGTTCGCCGTCCCCACAAAGGATGTTTCTTTTTTAATTCAATAATTCTATTCTTAAATTTTTCCTCAATTCTTTCTAACTGTTTATTAATATGGCTTTTTGGTTTTTTAATTCCTTCTAAACCGCTTTCTAAATAACGAGGATACCATCTACGAAAGGTATTAATAGCTACCCCGGCCTTACGACAGGATTGGTTAATATTATGAGTCTCAAGATAAGTCTCAATCATTAATTTTCTCTGCAGAAAAGTAGTAATCCCACGATATTTTCTTCTTTCTTCATTTTTCATATAATTATGCCTCTGAATAAGTATTTACTTTTTTATTTTAGAACTATTACAGCTACTAGTCAACGTCCGAGTAACCATTAATTTAAAATATTTTCTAAAAAAGGAAGGATTTTTAAAATTTATGATAGTATTATAGAACATAGAATAGAAATATAAATTATAATTTATATTTTATATTTTATAAAACAGAATTTAAAAATAATTAGGAGGTTGTTTATGGCGGATGTGATTACGAAAATTGAAAGGCCTGAGAAGAAAATATTGGTTCAGCTCGGAGAGATAGCACCCGCTAGTGCGTATGAGGCGCAAGGAAAGACAGGCGCGATGATGAGTGACATCAAGCCTATATATAGTGGTATGAAAATTTGCGGTCCAGCTATAACGGTGCAGTGTCATCCAGGGGACAATATTATGCTACATAAGGCTATTGCCATCGCTCAACCTGGCGATATTATTGTAGCTTGTGTAAGTTATTCAGAGGCTGGGTATTGGGGGGAAGTTTTAACCGTTGCTGCCCAAGCTATAGGGGTTAGAGGATTGGTTATAGATGGAAGTGTCCGTGATGGGTTGGCTATTAAAAAACGTGGGTTCTCAGTATTTTCTCGAGGCCTATGTATGAAAGGAACTGTGAAAGAAACAGTGGGTTTTATTAATTATCCTCTTGTATGTGGGAATGTTTTAATTAATCCAGGGGATATTATACTTGGGGATGATGATGGAATAGTAGTTATCCCCAGAGAAAAAGCTCAAGAAACATTGAAGAAATCTCAGGATAGAGAGAAAAGTGAGCAGATGATGATGGAGAAGCTCACATCGAGGGAATTAACAACTTTAGAATTATTGGGGCTTGATAAGGTATTAAAAGCAAAAGGGCTTCAAGAAGAGTAATTCTGATAATTTATAATGATATCTCTTGTAATGTCATAAAGGCGATGACGCTAATTTTACAAGGGTTTATGCAATTTTCTTATTTAAAATTATAATAAAAAACATATAAGATGGCTCAAAAGATTTTTCCCATATTTTTTAAAAGAAAAAAAATAGATCGTAAGTAGTTAATAGGAGATTAGATTTCCTGATTTTGGAATGAGAAGGATTTATGAAAAATAGAAAACAAGACAATGATAAACTTAGATAAGCTTACTTGCGAAGATATTATCAATTGAATGTTAATGATATGAAAGCTTAAAGTTTTATTCGGGAAGTGAATAGTATTTAGATCCAGTTGAGTAAAAATAAGACAAGGAAGGAAAGAATTGCCTGAAATGGAAATTAAGATAGAAGAACAAAAGTTAAGAATATTTTGTGAAAATATTTTAAAAAAATCTGGTTTACCCCAAGAAGACGCCTATATAGTTGCCGATTCTCTTATTTTTGCTAATTTAAAAGGAATAGATTCACATGGAATTATGAGATTTCCTTTTTATTTAGAAAGGTTAAAAAAAGGGGGAACTAAAGCTAATCCAAAAATAAAGAAGGTAAAAGAAAAAGCGGCATCAGCGTTACTTGATGGTGATAATGGAATGGGGCAAGTAATAGGTAAGTATGCTACAAAATTAGCTATAGAAAAGGCTAAGGAAGTAGGCATTTCTTTTGTAGGGATTAAAGGCAGTTCTCATTATGGAGTTGCGTCATATTATACTACAAAAATTGCTGAAGTTAATATGATTGGGTTTTCCGTAACTAATAATACTAATAATATGGCTGCATGGGGAGGATCAAAAGCGGTTATAGGAAATAATCCTCTTTCTATTGCTTGTCCATATAAAGACGGTAAACCAATAGTATTGGATATTTCTATGAGCAATGTAGCAGGAGGAAAAGTAAGATTAGCGGCAAAAAATGATCAAAATATCCCTAAAGGTTGGATAATAACTAGAAATGGAGAAGATACAGAGGATCCCAGTGATTTACCTAAAGGAGGAGCTTTACTTCCTTTTGGAAATCATAAAGGTTATGGATTAGCAGTTATTATTGAAATTTTAGCTGGAGTGCTTACCGGTGCAGGAATGCTGAAGCAGATTCCATTATGGATTAAGAATGTTGTAGACCCCTTAAATGTGGGGCATTGTTTTGCTGCAATTGATATAGAGGCTTTTATAGATTTAAAAAGTTTTAAAGAAAGATTAGATTGGGTAGTCCAAGAACTTAAATCATCTCCTCTAGCCGAAGGATCTCATGGGATTTTTATGCCCGGAGAAATAGAATTAGAAGTTGAAAAGAAAAGAAGAAAAGAGGGAATTCCTATATCAGAAGAAATTTGGCAAGATTTAAGAAAGCTATCTGAGGATTACCAAGAATCTTTATAGAAATTACATATTCGAGAAATAATGTTACAAAAGGAAAAAACTATTTTCATTTAAGTAGTATTTTCAGGTTACATAAAAGAGAAGTGATGAATAAGGAATATTTTATGGAAAATTTACGAAAATACCAAAGCAGATTTTATAAGAACTGTATTAGAAGGAATTGGATATTCTTTTTGGCATAATATTGAATTTCTGGTACAGGTGTCGAGCGAAGCTCGAAGAGTGGAAAAGGTGCCACGGACTTGTCCGTGGGATTTCCACAAATAAGAAGGAGGTGGTAAGCTGTTTAAAATAAAATTTAATAAAAGCAAAAAAATAAAAAATTAGAAAGGAGTTTTGTAAAATGAAAAATTCATCAAAAAAAGCATTAATCATTACATTTGTAGTAATTTTCTTGTTGACCATGTTTGCAGTGATCAGCATTGCTGCAACAGAAGATACCATGTTAATTAGACTAGCTGTTGGCGACCCTATTCACTCATCTGTAGGTGTGACTGCGAAGCATTTTGCTGAAAAAGTGTACGAAGATACAAATGGTCAGCTCAAAGTAGAGGTGTTTGCAGATGGTGTGTTGTTTGGTGGTGATCAAAACGCAGCTGTAAATATGGTTGAGGATGGATCTCTGGATGCAACTATTCTATCTACTTCTGTTTACGCATCATTTGAAAAACGCATGAATGCGATAAGTCTTCCTTATCTTTTTAAGGATTACGATGACTTTAAAAACTATCTGACAGGTGAACTAGGGAAAGAACTGCTGGCTTCCTTGGAAAAGTTTAATACAGTGGGTCTGGCGCTTATGATTCGTACATTTAGAAATGTTACTAACTCTAAGCGACCGATATACACACCTAAAGATCTTAAGGGATTAAAGCTCCGTGTTCCCAATAACAAGCTTTGGGTGGAGTTCTTTGGCCCTCTTGGTGCTGATCCCACACCAATGGACTTTAAAGAAGTTTATACTGCCCTTCAGCTAAAAACCATTGATGGTCAGGAAAATCCGGTTGAAGTACCACTGGCGAATAAATTTTATGAAGTACAGGAATATCTTTCTTTAACTAATCACATTGCAGATGGGTATATCCTCGCTTTTAATCAAGACCTCTGGAAAAAACTTAATTCTGAAACACAGGAGATTGTACGCAGAGTGGCCGAAGAGACAGCTCAGTTTAAGCTTGAGTATGACCTAAGTGAGGAAGAGAAAATTATCAAAGAGCTCGAAGCCAAAGGAATGAAAGTGAATCGATTGACTGCAGAGCAAAAAAACGCTTTTCAAGAAGAGGCTTTAAAATTGTATCCAAAATTTGAGTCTTTGGTTGGCTCGGATTTTATGGAAAAGTCTATTAAATTTTTTAAATAAAAATAAAGATTAGCGTATAATTTTTTTTGGAAATGCACTGAGAAAAGTATTTCTTAAAGGTAAGTAAAAAAAAGATAAATGGTGAATGCCTCCTTCAATTATGAGTGTTGGAGGGGGCTTTCCCATTATAAGAGGGAGATTAATGATATGCCCAAGCGAGGACTTTTGTGGGTTGTAGTCGATAAATTTATCTTTATTGGCGTTGCTGGTCTGTTTATTACAGTCTTATTACAAGTAACTACACGATTATTAGGACAGTCTCTGCCGTGGACTGAAGAGCTAACACGTAACTTGTTTATATTAGTAGTTTTTCTTGGCATGGCATCAGGTTTTCGTTCAGCAGAGCATACTAGGATTACTTTTATGCTAAAACTGATCCCTAAGAAATTGAAAAAAATTCAATTATACATTTATTTTTTTGGTGATATTATATTCTTTGTACTGCTTGCGTATCAAGGTTTATTTTTGTCCCTAAGACAATTTAGAAATGGAGAGTTCTCCCCAGCTTTGGGGCTTCCAATGTATTTTGTTACGATTCCTATTTGTATCGGTGCTGTTTTAGCGATTATTGCTCTTGTACAGAGTGTTTTTATCGATAAATCTACACGACAACAATTGATGAATGAAGATGATCTTGGGAGTGATGAGCTATGAGCATAATGTTGCTAGGTATATTTTTTATATTAAGTCTTTTGGGGGTTCCGCTGGCAATCTCACTTGGTCTTTCTATAGCCGTAACACTAGTAATGTTTGATCTCTCTATGGCAGTAATAGCACGCTTAATGTATACGTCTATGAATAGTTACTTGCTTGTTGCAATTCCTCTTTTTATTCTTGCAGGTGCTATTATGGAAAAGGGTGGGATTTCTAATTACATCTTTAATGCGGCTAATGCTGTTGTTGGGAGATGGCGTGGTGGCTTAGGACATGTGAATATTATAGCTAGTATGATTTTCGGCGGGATTTCCGGGTCATCGATTGCTGATGTGGCAAGCTTGGGGCTGTTAGAAATAAAGGCTATGACTGAACACAAATATCCTAAACCTTATTCTGCGGCAGTTACAATGGTCACTTCTACATTAGCATCTATAGTACCACCCAGTATATTAATGATTATAGCTGCAGTCTCTGCCGAACAATCGGTAGGAAAGGCATTGGCAGGTGGTTTAGGCCCTGCAATGCTTCTCGTCTTAATGTTTATGGGACTGAATTACTTTCTATCTGTTAGAAATGGGTATGGTGATTCTATAACGATGACAGCAAAAGAAATCCTATATTCAATTATTATCGCAATACCAGCACTTTTTTCACCTCTAATTGTTCTGGGAGGGATATTTCTTGGTTTTGTAACACCTACCGAGGGAGCCGCAGTGGCCGTTTTTTATACGCTTATAATATCATCATTTATTTACAGGCCAATATCGTGGAAAGAATTTTCTAAAATGATAATAAAAACAGGAATAACGACAGGAACTATCCTTCTTATTGCCATGACTGCTTCTGTAGCTACTTACATTTTTACGATTGATCAGTTGCCGGCTAAGGTGAGTAATATAATTTTGTCTTTTTCACAAAATCCTAGAATAGTCTTACTCTTAATGGGAGCGGTATTTATCATTAGTGGTATGTTTATGGATATAATTGCGACAATACTTATAATTACCCCGGTTCTGATGCCTACTGCCGTTGCTGTAGGTGTAGACCCAATACACTTTGTTGTTTTTATGGTGGCTTCTTTGGCCATTGGTCTTTCTACTCCGCCGGTAGGAGTGTGTTTGTTTACAACTTCAGTTATTTCTAATCTAAAAATTGAAAGGATTATAAAAGCTGCGGTTCCCTACTATATTATATTGTTTATTTTCGTAATAATTATTGCATTATTTCCAAATATTACGCTTTGGCCCGTAAAGTTGCTTATGTAGCCTAAAACAATAATTATTTAATAGGCTTTCAGAAAACTCGCTCTTTAGAAATTAAATATTAGGAAGGAAAGATTTAATAAAACGAATTTTATCTTTTAATTGTACTAATTTCGAGTAGTGTTTACACTTAGCTTAAAATAAATTGGTCATGCATGTGATGTCTTAATATGAAAGAAGGATATGAATGCAGGAATTATATTTATTAGGAATAGATATTGGAACTACCAAGATAAAGGTGGGTATTTTTTCAGCAAAAGGCAAACTTAAAAGTTTTACTACCATGCCCCTTAGAATTTTACATCCTGAATCAAATTATTGTGAAATAGCCTTAGCGACCCAGTGGGAAAAGCTATTACAATGCTTGTCTATAACTTTAAAGGAAGCACAGGTTTCTACAGAAAAGATAAAAAGCATTGGAATAAGTACTCTATGTCCAGTTTTTGTAGCTTTGAATGCAGAGGGAGAACCTCTTCGTGCTGGAATAATTTATTCTGATCAAAGGAGTATTAATATAAAAAAATATATTAACAAAACATTCACCGAAACAGAGTTTTTCAATATTACTGGCAATAGAATACACTCAGCAGTTTGTTCCTTTAGTAATGTAATATGGATAAAAGATAATGAGCCAGAAACATTTGATAAAACAAGTATTTTTGGTCATATTGATACTTATCTTATCCACAAACTTACCGATAAATTTGCCATAGATTGGACTAATGCATCTTTTACTGGAATATATGACATTAAAGAAAATATTTGGTCAAAAAAATTGTGTGCATTATTTGGTATTCCATTAAAAAAATTGCCACCCATATTTGCTCCCACTACTGTTGTTGGTGGTATTACTCAAAAAATTTCTAAGCTTACAGGGCTGAAAGAAGGAACGCCAGTAATTGCTGGGGCAGCAGATACAGCTTGCTCCGCACTAGCACTTGGCGTAACAAAAAATGGTCAAATTTTTCAAACTAGTGGCGGAAGCGAAGTTACTTCTATCTGTAGCGATACTCCGCGATTTGATAATAGATTTGCGAACCGCAGTCATATAATTTCGGGAAAGTGGTTGTTTCATGGAGCTATGTCAACAGGAGGAACTTCTTTAAAATGGGCTAATGATAAAATATTTTATCCAAGGCTTAAAGAGACTTATAGATACAGAAAAATGGAAAAAGAAGCTCGTATTTCTTCACCAGGCGCAAATGGAATAATTTTTCTTCCTTATCTTAGTGGAGAAAGAACTCCAAAATGGGATCCCTCTGCAAAAGGTGTTTTTTGGGGGTTGTCTCTTAAGAGTACCAGAAGTGATATAGTTAGGTCTATTCTTGAAGGAGTTGCATATGGAATACGTGAAATAATGGAAATTATTGAAGGAAATTTAGGAATAAAATTTAATAAAATTACTATTGTAGGAGGCGGAGCGAAGAATGATTTATGGAATCAAATAAAGGCAGATGTAATCCAAAAGGAGATTTTAAAATTTAAATTTGATGAAGCAGCCCTTTTGGGGGCTGCTTTATTGGGAGGTGTAGGAACTAAAATATTTAGTAATTATGAAGAGGCCATTATAAAAGTAGCTGCTTCATTAAAAATAGAGAAAATTTATTATCCAAATTCTAAAATATTTTCACAATATTATAGAAGGAATTTTAAGATATATAAATCTTTATATAATACTATAAAGAATATCAATTAAAAATTATAAAAGATTAATATTATTTTTTATTTTAGATAAGTATCAATTTCATAAAAATGATCCGAAGGTAAAGTGGAGGCAAAAATAAAATGGAAGCTTTAATTTTCGAGAAACCCTATACATTGGTTTTAAAAGAGATACAAAAACCAAAAATAGAAAAAAATGAAATATGCCTTAAAATGAAAGCTGCTGCAATATGTGGTACAGATTTAAGAGTTTATAAAGGAGAAAAAACTAAGGGAATAAGAAAGCCTTCAATTATTGGTCATGAATTTAGTGGTGAAGTAGCTGAAGTAGGAGATAAAATTATAGATTTTAAAATTGGAGATAGAGTAGGAGTTGCTCCCGTAATTTCTTGCGGTAAATGTTATTGCTGTTTAAATGATTTAGAAAATATTTGCATAAACAGAATGGCAATTGGTTATGAATTTGATGGTGCTTTTGCAGAATATATTAAAATTCCTTCTGTAGCAATTGAATCTGGTAATGTTTTTAAATTATCAGATAAAGTAAGTTTTGAAGAAGCAGCACTTTTAGAACCATTATCTTGCTGTATAAATGGCCATAATAAATGTAAAATTAAAATAAAAACGGATGTTTTAATTATTGGAGCCGGTCCAATTGGATTGATGCATTTACAATTAGCAAAAATTTCCGGAGCAAGAGTATTTACTAGTGAGCCAAATAGTAAACGTAGAAAAATTGCAGAATCATTAGGAGCAGATATTTTAATAGACCCCCAAAAGGAGGATTTATCTAAAATTATCATGGAAAATACAAACAATCAGGGGGTAGACGTAGTTATTATGGTTATAGGTATTGATCGAATGTTAAATGATTTATTGACTTTGATTAAAAAAGGTGGAATTCTTAATTTATTTGCTGGTTTTCAAAAAGAATCTGTTTCAAATATAGATCCAAATTTAATACATTATAACGAAATAAATATTATAGGTAGCTCAGCTATGAAGTTGAGAAACTATATTACTGCTATTAAGCTAATAGAAGAAAATAAGATTAATTTAAAAAGTTTAATTACCGATGTTTATTCGCTATCTGAATACGAGAAAGCTTTTTCAAAAGCTTTAAAAAACGAATCTATAAAAATAGTATTTCAAGATTAAAAAACGAAAAGAAAGAGAGGAAGTAAAATGTTAGGCAAAGAAATTAGATTAAATCGCTTAAAGAACAAGAAATCAGGGAGAATGTTAGGGATTATGATTGATCATCCTATAGGCCATGGGGTATTACCTGGTATAGAAGATATTAATAAAACATTAAAACAAATAGTTGAAGGTGGACCAGATGTTATTACTATGCATAAAGGGATAGCAATGAAATGTTTTAGTAAATTTACTGATAGTTCTATACCCTTTCTTTTAAAATGTACCAGTTTTTCTCCATATCAAAAAACTTATGATACTTTGATCTCGGATGTAGAAGAAGCGGTTCAACTTGGGGCAGATGGTGTTTCAGTTGGAGTAATACTGGGTGGAGATCGTCAACCCGAAATGCTTCATAATATAGGTTTAATTTCTAAGCAAGCACAGATTTATGGTATGCCATTAGTAGCTCATATTTATTCCAGGGGAGAATATATTAAAAATGAACTAACGGTTAAAAATGTTTCTTATGCTGTAAGAGTTGCAGCAGAGCTGGGAGTAGATATAGCTAAAACGCATTATACTGGTTCTAAAGAAACATTTAGGCAGGTTATTGCTTCAACCCCATGTAAAGTTGTAATTGCTGGAGGTAAAGTGGGAAATGAAATCAAAGATTTATTTCAGATGACAAGGGATGCTATAGATGTTGGAGCTTTTGGAATAGCATACGGCCGTGCTGTTTGGCAATACCAAGATCCTACCAGAGTGATTGAGGCATTGAAGCTTATTATTCATGAGGATGCTAGCGTTGATAAAGCTATTGAGTATTTAAATTTAAAATAGGAAATTAATTTAGAATTATATAAGGAAATATTATTTAGTACCGATGAAGTGTGCAAGTTAATTTTCCTAATAGACTTTCAAAAAACTCGCTCTCTAGAAATTAAATATTAAATATCAATACATCGTGAACCCTTCTTAGGGTCATTATAATACACAGACATCGTGAACTCCTAATGATAATAGAATATCAAGACATCATGAACTCTAGAGATCGAACCTTGATAAATCAATAGAGCTTTTGGTAAGGAATTAGAATTTTTATCGAGTTTATAGTGTTTTAACTATTTTAAAAACCAGGTTTTACCTTTACCAAGGCTCTAAATAGATCTCCTTAGGAGATTCATCGTTTTTATATCTTTTTATAGCTTGTTCTCTTAATTGTTTGATATTCATACTGACCTCTTTTTTTAAGGTCAGTATAGAACGTTTATATTATCAAGTTCACGATGTCTTGATACAAAGTACCGTTAAGGTTCGCTAGGTTATGATATTTTTAAGTTCGCGATGTGTTGATATTTGTCAATTAAATATTAAGAAGGAAAGATTTTACAAAGCGAATCTTATCTTTATTACCTGTCTTAATAGCAGTCAAGCCAACCAAAAGAACAGTAATATAGGGAATAGTATAGTGATTAGAGAGCTCGGAGTCCTCTGACACTCGGATTTTGCATACAAAGGTCAAGTAATCTGGAAAATATCCTTTCACGCTCACTGCGGATGTTAACTTTCTTAAATTTCGGAGCAACATAAGCAATTTACTTACGGATATCTTTGCTAAATACCAGAGTATAAGCAAAACAAAAAGATATGGTTACATCACTAAATATTGGTCAGTTAAAAAGGTTACATCGTTGGTTAAAAATAAAATTAGTGATAAATCGGTATATTTAATATATGGTAAAAGATAGGAGTTTGCAAAAAATGAATATTAGACTATCTTCACCTTTTAAAGAAATTATAGGATTAGAGGTTTTAAATATAAACATAATAAGTGAAGTTACTTTAAAAGAGATAATACAAATTTTATTTTTAAAATGTCCTCAGTTTAAAAAATTTTTACCAGAGGAATTGAAAGATGAAAAAATTTCTAAGAGTTTTATTGTAGTAAGAAAAAATCAAATTGTGTTATTAAATGAAAAAATTAGTGAAGAGGATGAATTAAAAATATTTCCTACTTTGGCAGGAGGATAAGGAGGTATAATACTAATATGTTAGGTGGATATATGGGGAAAGTGCTTCAAATAAATTTAAGCAAGAAAAAATATGAAATAGAAGAATTAAATGATTCCTTGGTTAAAAAATATATAGGTGGTAGCGGATTGGCAGCTAAATTACTTTACGATCTTACCAACGGTGCGACCGACCCTTTAGGTGAAGATAACACACTTATATTTATGACCGGGCCCTTTACTGGTACTATTATTCCTACTTCTGCTAGACATGCTGTAGTTGCCAAGTCTCCCTTAACAGGAATTTGGGCAGAATCAGATGTTGGCGGTAGTTGGGGTTATGAGCTTAAAAAAGCTGGTTTTGATGGGATTATAATAACTGGTAAAGCAGAAAAACCAGTATATATTTGGATTAAAAATGGAGAGGTTGAGATAAAAAATGCACAGCATCTTTGGGGTATAGACACCTATGATTTCGATTTTATTATTAAAGAGGAAACTGATCCGAAAGCCGTAGTCACTTGCATTGGACAGGCTGGAGAAAATCAAGTTTTATTATCTTCGATTATGTCAGATGGACCTAATGCCCGAGTAGCGGGTAGGTGTGGTATGGGAGCGGTAATGGGTTCGAAAAAACTAAAGGCAATTGTAGTTAAAGGGAATCAGGAAGTACCCGTTATAGACCGAGAGAAATTAAGGAAATTAATTAAACAAAATGCTCCGATAATAGTTAAAGAGACAAAGATGTTTGGAAAGTATGGTACCTCAGGTGGAATTGAAGGTCATGAGGAGATGATGAATTTTCCGATAAAAAATTGGTATCAGGAACGCTGGCCAGAAGGGGCTAAGAAAATAAATGGTATCAAAATGGCAGAAACAATTCTAACTGGCAGATATTACTGTAAGACTTGCATCATTGGTTGTGGCCGGGAAGTGGAAATAACAAAAGGTCCTTATTCAGGGGTTAAAGGAGCAGGTCCAGAATATGAAACAATTGGTACTTTAGGAGGACTTTGCCTTATTGATAACCTTGAGGCAATAGCTAAAGGGAGTGAACTATGTAATCGTTATGGACTGGATACAATATCTACCGGGGCAGTTATAGCCTTCGCTATGGAAGCTTATGAAAAAGGAATTGTTAACCAAAAAGATACTGAAGGAGTAAAACTTACTTGGGGTAATGCAGATGCAATGCTTATTCTGATAGAAAAGATAGCTAAAAAAGAAGGTTATATAGGAAGATTGTTGGGACAGGGAGTACGAAAAGCTGCAGAAACTTTAGGTCGGGGAGCAGAAGAGTTTGCTATTCACGTTAAAGGACTAGAATTTCCTGCCCACGATCCTCGGGCCTATAATGGGGTCGCTCTATCTTATGCAACTTCTAACAGAGGGGCTTGTCATTTACAGGGTTTTACACATGGCTTTGAAAAGGCATTTACTATGCCAGAGATTGAAATAAATCAGCCGAATCCACGTCATCAAATAGAAGGTAAAGGTAAATTTACAGCTAAACTACAAGATCTAATGTGTTTATTTGATTCTTTAAAGTTGTGTAAATTTGTTATTATTGGAGGTATAAAGCTTACAGCAATAACGGATTGGTATAATGCAGTAACAGGATTAAGTTTAAAGAATAAAGATTTAATGAAGATAGGAGAGAGAATATATAATCTGAAGCGATTATATAACGTGAGATGTGGAATAAGTCGTAAGGATGATACCTTACCTTCTAGAATATTAACCCATAAGCGTGGCCCAAATTTTCCTCATTTAGGAAAAATGTTGCATGATTACTATAGTTTTAGGAATTGGAATGAAATAGGTATTCCCTCTCGGGAAAAAATAAAGGAACTTAGATTAGATAAAGAAGCTCAGCAAATTTAATTTTTTTTAAACAAAAAAGAAAGGTGAAATGAAAATGAATTTCAATTTAATTAAATCATTCAAGTACGAAATGCCCACCAAAATTATCTTTGGCTGTGGGGTAGTCAATCAAACAGGTAAAGAGCTAGAAAAATTAGGAGTTAAGAAGGTAATGATAGTTACCGATAGAGGATTTATAGAAAGTGGACTTGTATGCCGACTTGAAAATTCTCTAAAATGTTCTAAAATAGAGTATGTTACATATAATAAAGTTCAACCCAATTCAGGGGACAAACTTGTTAAGGAAGCGGCCAATATCGCAAAAGATGAAAATTGTGAGCTTACAATAGGTATTGGAGGCGGTAGTTCAATGGATACCGCAAAAGCTGTAGCGGTTATGGTAACAAATACAGGCAATATAATGGATTATGCTGGAATGGATAAAATAAAAAATAAGCCTTTGCCCAATATTGCGATTCCAACAACAGCAGGAACGGGTAGTGAAGTTACTATATGGGCAGTGATTACTGATCACGAGAAGAATTATAAAACAGGAATTGGTAGTTTTATGATAATACCCAAGGTTGCTATCTGTGATCCGGAGCTAACAATATCCTTACCAACTCATATTACTGCGGCAACAGGAATGGATGCTTTAACTCATGCTATCGAATCGTATGTCTGTACTGCTACTCAACCGATTTCAGAAGCGCTGTCTGAAAAGGCAATAACTTTAATAGGTGAATACTTAAGGATAGCCGTAGCTAATGGTAAGAATATAGATGCAAGAGAAGGAATGTTAATGGGTAGTTTAACCGCAGCTTTAGCGTTTAATGAAACTCGTTTAGGTATTGCTCATTCTTGGGCTTCACCATTAGGAGCTCATTTCCCAATATCACATGGACTAGTTAATTCCATTTTATTACCTAATGTTATGGAATATAATTTAATAGGAAATCCAGAGAAATTTGCAAGAATTGCACTACTTATGGGAGAAAACATTGAAGGGTTGAATTTAATGGATTCTGCGCGGAAGTCGGTAAAGGCGGTAAGAGATCTATCCACAGATATTGGATTACCACAAAGACTTAAAGATGTGATAGATATTAGCGAAGAGGATATTCGAAAAATGGCTAATGAAGCACTACAAAGTGGGAATAACCTTGTAAATCCGCGCAAACCCACACTTGAAGATATGATAGAAATTTGTAGAAATAGCATGTAATTTCCCCATATAGAGATGTGGATATCGATAATCAGGAGGAGGTGATGAATAATTTATGTTAGGAGGCAGTAATTATCATGCTTTAAGCGAAGTTATATATCAAAATATTAGAGAGTCGATCATTAATTGCAGATATAAAAGTGGGCAGAGATTGTTACTAAAAAAAATATCGGATGAAATGGGTGTTAGTATAACACCTGTAAGAGAATCTTTAAAAAAGTTAGAGAAAGATGGATTGGTTAAGCTCGTTCCAAATAATGGAGCAATGGTAATAGACCTTGGGATTAGAGATGTAATTGAACTTTATGATCTTCGGAGACAATTGGAATGTTTAGCAATCGAACTATTAGCGGACAACATAAGCAAAAAATTGATAGATAAATTAGGTGATATTTGTGATAAAGATGAGAATTGTTTAAGAGAAGATAACTTAAATTTACATGTAGAGTATAATAATAAGTTTCATGAATTATTAATAAAATCTGCACAAAGTAAAAGATTAGTTAAATTTTATAATGAGATTAGCGGACAATTATCAATATTAGCGGGCAAAACTGCAAAAATTCCAGGGCAGGCTAAAAAATCATTAACTGAACATATAGAGATTGTAAAAGCACTTGATAAAAAAAATACAGAACTTGCAAAGAAAATTATTTTTAACCACATCCAAGGTACAAAGGAAGATATTTTAAAAAAAGTCAAGGATGTACTAAAAAAGAGAGAAATAGACCTTAATATTAAAATTGATAAAATTATTTAAATTTTAATAAATTAATGTTTTAAAAAAAGATAGTGAAATTTAAGATTATTATAAACGGATTATTGTGTTAAAAAAAAGCGAAGTAAGTTTTGTATACAGGGCTTATAGGTGATTTTGATTTCATTAAAGAAGAAGACTATTATGTTAAATTATAACATATCTAGCAAGGAGTAATTATGACTATTAAAATAGTTGATACTACACTAAGGGATGGTAGTAATGCAATTAATTTTCAATTTGGGAGAAAATTGACTCAAAATATTCTAGTTGGATTGGAGCAAGTAGGGATTGAATGGATAGAGATAGGCCACGGTTTGGGTTTAGGTGCTAGCAAGAAGTGTGGGAAACCAGCACTTCTATCTGATTAGGAATATATCGATTTAACAAAAGTTTGCTTAAAAAAGGCAAATTTCGGATTTATTTTTTTACCAAAATTTGGGGGAGAAAAAAGACATAAAGCTTATATCGAAAAAAGGTGTAAATTTTATACGAATTGGCTTAAATATAACTGAGGTTGACCAAATTGAAGAATATATAAAATATGCCAAAAATCAAGGTTTATTAATTTTTATAGCTTTAATGAAAGCAGATGCTATTAATAATAAAGCAAAAGAATACGTAAGAATATTGCAAAAACTAGGTGAGTGGGGAGTAGACCTCATAACTTTAATGGATTCTGTAGGAAGAATGTTACCCGAAGATGTTAAAAAATAAATTAATTTGGGGAAAACAAATATAGAAACATCATTAGGTTTTTACTCTCATAATAATTTACAGTTAGCAGTTACAAATGTTATTTCTGCAATAGAATCTGGTGCAGATGCAATATATGTTTCGGTGGGAGGCTTAGGGAGAAGCGCAGGTAATGCACCAACAGAAATTTTAGTAATTTTTTTAGAAAAATACGGATGGGGTAAATTATTAGACTATAAAATTTTATCGGATCTAAGTGATAAATATATTTTTCCCCTAATTAAAGAAGAAAATCGGTTTTCATCAAAAACATTAACCTTTGGTTTTGCTGGATTTCATTCGAGTTTCTTTCTGTTAATTCAGAAGGGTTGCAAAAAGCATCCCTCTATAGATTATAGAGATGTAGTATTGGCAGTAAATGCGAAGGAAAAAATTAATGTAACTGAGGGACTAGTTAATGAAGTGATTGGTGAAATTTTACAAAGCAAATAAAGTAAAACAAAAAAGTTCATTTAAATTTGGTTTATAGGGAGGAATATAATAGTGTCCATTATAGATTCCAAAACAGGAAAAATCAAAAAAGACTATACCCTTGAACAATTAATAGAAAAAGCTCGAGAGATGAGGGCTTACAATATAATAGCCATTACCGCCGCCGGCTCCGGCCACACCGGAGGTACCCTCTCCATTATGGATATCACTGCTGCCTTGTATTTGAAATATATAAAACATGATCCAGACAACCCCACTTGGGAGGACCGGGACAGAGTCTTCTGGTCGGTTGGCCATAAGGCCCCCGCTTTATATATAGCTCTTGCTGAGGCTGGTTACTTCCCTTTGGAGGAAACCGTAAAACTAAGAAAATTATGGTCTGGTTTTGAGGGTCACCCTAACAGACTAAAACTTCCCGGATTAGAACTTTCCGCCGGCTCTTTGGGCCAGGGCTTAGGAGTCGCCATAGGCTGTGCCTTAAACGCTAAATTAGAGAAAAAAGACTACCGGGTTTATACTATCTTAGGGGACGGAGAACTTAACGAAGGTTCTCTCTGGGAGGCAGCAATGTGTGCCTCCCACTATAAATTAGATAACCTTATTGCTATTGTAGATAGAAATAGATTGCAAATTGATGGACCTACAGAAGAGGTAATGTGCTTAGAGCCTCTCCTTGCCAAGTGGCAGGCCTTTGGCTGGCATACCCTGGAGATTGATGGACACGATATGTCCCAGATACTCTCCGCCTTGGATGAGGCGGAAAAGATCAAGGATAAACCCACGGTAATCATCGCCCATACGGTTAAAGGCAAGGGAGTATCCTATGCGGAAAACATAGTAGACTATCATGGTATCGCTCCTAAAGACGGAAGGTCTGGAAAAGAATCTTTAGATCAGGCTCTGCAGGATATCAAAGATCCTCAGTTTACCAAGGAAAAGGTAGACCATCTTTTAAAGATAGCTTCCGATTATCAAAGCAAAGTAGATAAAAAGGTAGAAGATTCCCTGCCTAAGTTTTCCCGTAATTACTGGTGGAACAGTTCTCCCTCTATGCAGGTCAAGATGGAACCCACCCGTAATGGTTTTGGTCAGGCCATAGAAGAATTGGGTAAAGATGAGAAAGTTATAGCCCTGGGGGTAGATATTACCTCATCCATCCGGATGGATAAGTTCTATGCTTCCCATCCGGAAAGGAAGAACAGATTCTTTGAAATAGGTATCGCTGAAGCGAATATGACTCTGGTAGCCTCCGGTCTGGCCAAAGAAGGAAAGATCCCCTTTATCGGCCCCTACGGGGTCTTTGCCACCGGTAGGAACTGGGATCAGCTTCGTACTACCGTCTGTTACAATAACTATAATGTCAAGATAGCTGATGCCCATGCCGGTATCTCGGTAGGAGCAGATGGGGCAACTCATCAGGCCTTGGAGGATATCAGTAATCTCTATTATCTACCTAATATGCATTTAACTGTCCCTTGTGATTCTATAGAGACTGAAAAGGCAACTCATGCCATAGCTTCTATTATAGGTCCGGCGGTAGTAAGATATGCCCGGGAGGCCACCCCAGTAATTACTACTCAGGATACTCCCTATCAGTTTGGTCTGGCTAATATAATAAGATACCGAGGAGAAAGGGAAAATTTTATGGAGGCCTTTGAAACAAAACTATCCTCTCACTATACTTCAGAGAACGAAGATCTTACCTTGATAGCCTGTGGACCCATGGTTGCTGAGGCTATGCGGGCTGCTTATATCCTAAAAGAAGAATATAATCTTGAAACCAGAATCTTAAACATTCATACTTTAAAGCCAATTGATAAAAAAGCTATTATAAAAGCAGTTGAAGATACCAATATGATAATTACCATAGAAGAACACCAGGTAGGTGGATTCGGAAACATTATAGCCGGAGTAATAGCTAAGAATAAAAAATATTCTACTCCTCTGCTTTTGGATATGGTTGGAGTAGAAGATAGGTTCGGTGAATCGGGAGCTCCCTGGGAATTAACTAAAGTATTTGGCTTAACTGCAGAACATGTTGCTAAGAGAGCTAAAGAATTGTATGAGAAAAAAAATAGATAGATAGAACTATACAAGAGCAAGGTCAAATTCATACAACATCCTTCGAGAACTAACCACTCATCTTTACTTTTATCTTCGTATTATATTACTTCTAATCATTTCTAAAAAATATTTAAAATTTATTAAACAATAAAGGAATATTTAAATGTTTAAAAATGCTATCGTAAGAAGGCCAGGTCATTCATTGGTAAATGGCATAACATCAGCTCCTGAATTGGGAAAACCGGATTATGGATTAGCTATAAAACAACATGATGCCTACATTGCTGCTTTAAAATCTTGCGGAGTTGAAGTAACTGTATTGGAGACAGATGAAAGATTTCCTGATTCTTGTTTTGTCGAAGATGTAGCTGTTTGTACAAAAAAATTTGCAATGATTGCAAAACCGGGAGCGTCCTCAAGGAGAGGGGAAGAAAAAGAAATAATAGAAGTGATTAAAAAATTTTATAATAACCTTGAATATATAAAAGAACCCGGAACCCTTGAAGGTGGAGATGTAATGATGGTAGGGGACCATTTTTATATCGGGCTTTCAAAGAGGACAAACAGAGAAGGAGCTGAACAATTGATAGAAGTTTTGGAAAAATATGGAATGTCCGGTTCGATTGTAGAAATTTCAGAGATGCTTCACCTGAAAAGCGGTTTGGCATATTTAGAGGATGATGTTCTTCTTGTTACAGGTGAATTTATAAATATTTTAGAATTTAAAAAGTTTAATAAAATAATGATTGATGAAGAAGAAATATACTCAGCTAATTGTATTAGGGTAAATGATTACGTGTTAGTCCCGGCAGGTTATCCTAAAACCAAAGAGAAAATCAAAGCCGCTGGTTTTAAAGTGATTGTAGTGGACACATCTGAATATAGAAAGGTTAATGGGGGTCTTAGTTGCCTATCCTTGAGATTTTAAAATAAATGTCTAAATAGTGCGTAAATACTATAGGATTTGTTAAAAAATATACGAAAATATCTTTAAAAGGATACTTCTCATTGTTTATTTGTTGTAAAAATGAGGTCGAATTCATCCGACTCCTCCTGCGAGAATCATCTGTCTATCTCCAGTTTTATCCGCATAATTTATACCATTTCAAAAAAAATTAAAAAAATATTTAAAAAAAAGAAGGATTTTTGAAAGTTATGTCGTATATAAAAATAATTGATATAATTCTGTATCATGAATAATAATTACCATAATACGGAAAATATAAAAAGAGAATAATGATACCGATTAATTTGAAGAATAGAAATCTAATTACTTGGAAGGATTTCAGCAATAATGATATTTTATACCTTAAAAAAATAGAGGTAACAGATGAGGTATTTAGAAGTAAAGATTCGGTAGTTTTTGATGAAGCTGAAAATCGTATGTATACTATAAAAGCAGTGATGTTTGCTACTATAGGAAATTGAAAAATAATTTAAAAATTAAAGGAGATACAACCATATGACCAAATTTATTTCAATTAAAACTACTTTGCCGGGCCCAAAATCCCAAGAAATAGCTAAAAGAAGAGAAAAATATATTGCCAAACCCATGGGCAGTTCCCTCTCTCCCTGTTATATCGCCCATGGTGAGGGAGCGTTGGTTACCGATGTAGACGGTAATCGGTTTATCGACCTTACCGGAGGATGGGGATGTCTGGCAGTAGGGCATACCCATAAGAAAGTAGTTGCTGCAATTAAGGATCAAATTGATAAGTATTTACATACCGACTTCACCGCTGTCCCTTATGAATCTCTGGTAGAACTAGCCGAGAGACTGGTAAACTTAGCTCCTGGGAATACTCCCAAAGTAGCCGCTTTTTTCAACTCCGGAGCAGAAGCGATAGAGAATGCGGTAAAGATTGCCCGAGCTCATACTAAAAGACCGGCTATCATTGTCTTTGAAAATGCCTTCCATGGCCGAACTCTTCTAACCATGACCATGACCCATAAGGCTATGCCCTACAAATACCGTTTCGGACCCTTTGCCCCCGAGATATATCGACTACCTTTTCCCAGTCCTTTTCATCCTATGGCTAATGAAGATTTTGAAAAAATACTGGTAAATACTGTAATCCCTGACTCTGTTGCCGCTATAGTGATTGAACCCATCCAGGGAGAAGGAGGATTTAATGTCCCCCAGAAGGGTTTTTTAGAATACTTAAGAAAGCTTACCGATAAATACGGTATGCTACTTATTACTGATGAGATTCAAAGTGGTATAGGCCGAACCGGAAAATTTTTTGCCATAGAAAATTGGGATATAGAACCGGACATTATCTGTTTGGCTAAATCTTTAGCTGCCGGTCTACCCCTTTCGGCAGTAATTGCCAAAAAAGAGATCACCGATACTCTTCCCGAAGGATGTATCGGCGGAACCTATATAGGTAACCCGGTAGCCTGCCGGGCAGCCCTGGAAGTGATAAATATTATTGAAGAAGAAAATCTCTTAGACAGAGCTCTAAAGATTGGAGAAAGATTAAAAGAACGTTTTCTTCAGATGAAAGGCAGCTATTCCCTAATAGGAGAGATTCGGGGTATAGGAGCGATGAGAGCTATAGAATTAGTAAAAGACCAGAAGACCAAAGAACCGGCTACCCAGGAAACAGCCCAGATTGTTCAGGAATGCATAAAGAACGGAGTATTTATTGCCACTGCCGGAATCAATAAAAACCTTCTTAGGATGTTAGTCTCTTTGGAGATTACCAATGAGCAGTTAGATGAGGCTTTAGATGTATTGGAGAAGGCAATAGCTAAAGTTTAATAAAAAAATAAATAAAAAAAGAGGTGTTTTGAAAAATGTGTCGAAATTAGTACATATTTATATGAAAGGAGGAAATTATTTTAAGTAAAAATAAAGTAATAAGAATATTTTTTCATTTCTAAAACAAAAAGGAGGTTTACGAAAAAATGTTGAAAGAAAGTAAAGGGAGAAAAATATTATCTCTCTCAAAAGTCTCAGTACTAATCATTGCTATTATTTTAGTATTGAGTGTAATTGGATCTGTACAGGCAAAAGAGTTAGTTTTTAAATTAGGTCAGGTATTACCTGCAGAACATAGTTGGGGTATTTGTAGCTCGGGATTTGCTGAAGAAGTTACCAAAAAAACTGAAGGACGAGTTACTATCGAAGTTTACCATAATGCTCAATTGGGCAATGAAAAGGACATGGTTGAAGGTTTGCAATTGGGTACTTTACAAATGGGATTGATAGGGGGCGGTTCTTTCCAGGACTTAGAACCCAAAATGGGTATCGCTAATCTACCTTATGCATGGGAGGATCATTTTCATGCTTATCGAGCTTTTGATGGAGAGCTTGGCGATAAATTATTAGGTCTTCTTGCTGAAAAAGGTATAGTTGGATTATCCTGGTGGGAAAATGGTTTCCGAAACATTACTAACAATAAGAGATCTATTAACACACCAGAGGACTTGAAAGGATTAAAATTAAGAGTAACTCCTATTAAAATGCGTTTAGACACTTTTAATGCACTAGAAGCTCTTCCTGTGCCTATGCCTTTTTCTGAACTTTATTCTGCACTCCAACAAGGTGTAGTAGATGGTCAGGAAAATCCTTTGGCAATTATTTATAGTAACCATTTTTATGAAGTACAGAAATATTTATCCATGACCGGTCATATCTGGGGAACTGCCATCCTGGTTATTTCTGAGAAAGATTGGAATAAAGTTTCTCCGGAGGATAAGGTAATTATTGAAGAAACTGCAAAAAAATGGGCTGATGAACAAAGAAAAATGATTAGAGACGCGGAGGATGATTTAAAATCAAAGCTTGCAGAAAAAGGGATGATTATTAATGAAGTAGACAAAGCTCCATTTATTGCAAAAGTCCAACCAGTATGGGTAGAATATGAAGAAACCTTTGGAAAAGACTTCATTGAGTTAATAGATAAATACAGGAAATAAAAGTAAAAAAACCTAAGGGTACCTATAATTCTCCTTTTGGTGAATTGTAGGTACCCTTGTTTAATATTTTGTAGCGCAAAAATATATTTTTTAATTACACCTCTTTACTAATTTATAACCTAATAGGTGAGAAAAAATTGAACAATCAAGAAATATTAATAAGAGATTTATCAAAGATTATTTCCGAAAAAATATATGATTTTAAAAGGAAAACGATTTTTTCTCCTTTAGTTACCGGTAATAATAATTTAATGTTTGCTTTAGTAGAAGGGCAATATCTAGCGAAAAGTCAGAATCATATCCATCCAGGAGATGAACAAACCTTAACTTTGTCTGGAAAAGCTGAGATTACTATTAATAATGAAAAATATACCATATTACCTCAGACTGCAATTCGGGTTCCCCCCGGGCAAGTTCACCCTCTAGTCGTAACCAGTAAAGAGACATGGATTGCTCTTGCTGCTTATTGTGATAATTGTTCGTTATTAAAGGAAAAGAATAAAAAGATTATTAAAAATGGTAAATCCAATATAATAAAAAATACTTCCAGAGTCAAATTTCAAAATAAAAATAATTTAAAGATAAAAAATATATTTTCACCTTATATAACGGACGTAGGATATCTTAATCTTTCTATAATAAATGGTCACTACGTTAATAATGGCGATAGTCAGAAATATTGTAATTTTGGCGAAAATATATTCCTAACTCTAAGCGGTGCAGTTGAAGTAGAAACTAAAACAAAAAAATTTCTGTTATCTCCTGAGAGAGCTATTCTAATTAGCTCAGAACAAGATATTTCATTGAGGGTCATTAGCAAGGAACCATGGGTCGGGATAAATATTTCTTGTAAAAATTGTCCTCTTTTACAAATAAAGACGAATAGGAAAAATAAATTAAGTTATTAAGGAAAAACAAATATGAAAGAATTTTTACCAATAAAATTTCTAAATTTTATCATTGTAGCTATGTTTAGCTGTATGTCTATAGCGGTTTTTATTCAGATAATTTTTCGTTATCTTTTACATCAACCTATTTATTGGTCTGAGGAATTCCCCCGATTTATTCTTATCTGGCTTACTTTTCTTGGTTCAGCTATAGCAATGAAAAATCGTTCTCACCTGAGTATATCATTATTGACTAATCGATTATCTGTAAAAAAAAGAATATCGGTTCAATTTTTCGCAAATTTATTATCTTTATTATTTATTTCAATTTTAGTATGGGGAGGGATAATTATTACTATTTTAACTATGCCCAATCGAACAGCAGCTCTTCAAATGCCTACCGGATTAGTTTACCTTGCAGTACCGGTAGGGGGGATAATAATGATTATCTATCTCTTGAAAAATACCATAGAGTTATTTAAAGAAAATAATAATAAAGCAAAAGGCAAGGAGGAAGAAAAATGTTAATTTTAACCATAGCGCTTCTATTTTTTATTTCGATTAATATTCCCCTTGCTATATCCATTGGCTTATCTTCGCTAATATATATATTGCTAACCCAGACAATACCCCTTACTCTTATTGCTCAACGTATGGTAGCCGGAGTTGACTCTTTTCCTCTTTTGGCTATACCCTTTTTTCTTTTTGCGGGAAGTCTTATGGCAGAAGCAAAAATTACGCCGCGTATTATGCAGTTAGCTAATTCTTTCGTAGGAAAAATCAAAGGTGGCCTGGCAATGGTAATGGTTTCATCCTGTATGTTATTTGGGGCAATATCTGGTTCAGGGGTTGCCGATGTAGTCGCTATTGGTTCTATTCTATTACCGGCTATGAAAAAAAGTGGTTACAAACCCGAGTTTAGCGTCTCCCTTTTAGGATGCTCCGGGGCTCTGGCCACAATAATACCTCCTAGCGTGGTTATGGTTATACTGGGAGTAACCACAGGAACATCTATTGGTAAACTCTTTTTAGGGGGGATAATTCCTGGGATTATTACTGGTTTTTCTTTAATGATTTTAGCTTATTTTTTTTCTATTAAAAGAGAAGATAAACAAGAAAAAGTTTTTTCTTTAAGGAAAATTTTATATGCGTTTAAAGATGCTTTTTTATCACTCATGATGCCCTTAATAATTATCGGAGGAATCCTTACAGGCGTTTTTACTCCAACCGAAGCTGCAATAGCAGCAGTAGCTTATGCACTTTTTCTGGGTATTTTTATTTACCGAACTATTAAGATAAAACAATTACCGGGGATGATTCTTTCTACTGTAGAAACAAGTGCTACAATTTTATTTATTATCGCCTCTGCCTCTATTTTCGGATGGGTTCTAGCAGCAGAACAAATTCCTCAGCATTTTGCAAATGGACTCTTTTCTTTAACTAATAATTATTTTTTGGTCATTTTTCTTATTAATATAATGCTTCTTGTTTTGGGCATGTTTATGGAAACCATAGCAATAATAATCATTGTAGTTCCGGTTCTAATGCCGGTGATTACTTCTTTAGGAATGGACCCTGTTCACTTTGGGGTTATGCTTGCGGTTAATCTAGCTATTGGCGCTAATACTCCTCCTGTAGGTGTAGATCTTTTAGCTGCCTGTCGTATAGGTGGAGTTAACCTTGAAGGAACGCTTAAATATGTCGCTTCATTTGTCGGGGTTATGGTAATTGCTTTAATTCTTATTGTTTTATTTCCCTCACTTGTGTTGTTTGTGCCTAATTATTTTATACCCGGTTAAATTAAAATAAAAGAATGTGATATAAATTATATACAATATTAATATAATAGTAAATTAGATAAGGAGAATTAAAGAAAAAGTGATGAAAATTAAAGATATTTTTTCTAAGAAAACAAAAGAAATATCTTATCCCAAAATTAGAGAAATATTCGATAGGGCAAGTAAGTTTCGGGATGTAATAAATTTAGGAATTGGGGACCCTGATTTCGACACTGATAGTAGAATTATTAACAGAACATTTGAATTGATAAAAGAAAAAAAATCCACCCACTATACTCCAGTTCCTGGGTATAAAGAATTACGAGAAGCCATTGCTTCAAAATATGGAGATGAAAATAAATTTGAAGTTACTTATGAAGAAGTTATTGTTACTCATGGAGCACAATATGCGTTAATGGTAACGATGCTTACTCTGCTTAATCCCGGGGATGAAATTTTAATACCCGATCCTTATTATCCAAGTTATCCCTCGCAAGCATTTTTGGCTGGGGCTGCTCCGGTTTTTATACCGGTATTTGAAAAAGATGGCTTTAAAGTAAAGGGTGGGAATATTGAAAAGAAGATTACTGAAAAAACTAAACTACTTATTATAAATAGCCCTAACAACCCTACTGGAGCAGTTTTAAGAAAAGAAGAATTGGAAGAAATATCTAAAATAGCCATAAAAAATGATTTACTGGTAATTTCTGATGAGGCCTACGAGACAATGATCTATAATAATAAAAAACATTTTTGTATTGCTAATTTTCCGGGGATGAGAGAAAGAACGATAACTATTAATAGTTTCTCTAAAAGATATGCTATGACTGGTTGGCGGGTTGGATATGCAGTTGCCGCAAAGGAAATTATTACAAATATGATGAAGATAAGTGGATATAATTTAAGTTGTCCCTGTTCAGTTTCTCAGCAAGCTGCAATAGCCGCACTGGATAGTTCGTCAGGAATAATTGAAAAATTGAAATTTGAATATGAAAGAAGGAGAAATTTTATTGTTGCAGAGTTAAATAAAATAAAAGGAATTTCCTGCATAAAACCGGAAGGTGCTTTTTACGTTTTTGCAAACATAAAAAGGACGGGAAAATCTTCAGAAGAAATATATGATGAATTATTAACTAAAGGAAGAGTGGTAGTTATCCCTGGTTCCGCCTTTGGTAAACAAGGGGAAGGTTATATTAGAATTGCCTATACACTTCCTATAGGTAGTTTAAGAGAAGCTATAAAGAGAATAAGAAAAGTTATCGAAAAAGAATAAAGTTATAGTTATTTTTAAGATAACTGTAAATATTATTTGAAATTAGTAAAATAATTATGGTACAGAAAGGAGAAATTTATAATAGGTAAAAAAGATTATTATATAAAGTCAGTTATTAAATCCTTAAATATCTTAAATTTATTTTCTGAATCAAGATGTGAATTATCCATATCTGAAATAAGCAAAGCATTGGATTTAGGTATTAGCACAACTTACCGATTGCTTGGTACATTAAGATATAAAAATTATATTGAACAGAATCCTCTAAATTTAAAATATAAATTAGGTTATGAATTTCTAAATAAAGCTTTTTTAGTTTCTAACGATGAAGCAAATATTGTAAAAAAATCGATGCCCTATTTAGAAAAATTACGTGATTTTACCAAAGAAAGTATTAGCTTAGCAGTTTTAAATGGCAGAGATATAGTTTATATCGCTAAAGCAGATAGTTATGAAGTTTTAAGAACGAATATTGAAATAGGTAAAAAATTTCCTGCTTATAAAACCGCATTAGGAAAAATATTATTAGCATACCTTTCCCCAGAGCAATTTAATCGCCTATTTGATAAAGATAAACTTCTTATTAGCGATCCCTGTTTTAACTTAAACATTTCTGAGTTTAAACAATATTTGGAAAAGGCAAAAGAAGAAGGAATTACTTTTGATGATGAAGAAGCTACTCCCGGGATAAGATGCATAGCTGCACCTATAGTAGATGCAACTGGTGAAGTATCGACAGCGATAAGTATTAGTGGCCCTACAATACGTTTTACTTTAGAGAAAATAGATTTATGCAAGAGAGAACTCGTTAAAGTTGCCAAAGGAATATCTTTTAAAAGTGTATAGAAAAAGCATGTAGAAGAATTATCTTCTTATCCCCCCCCTGATAAGTATTCCCAATATCAATTTTTTAAAGAGAATCCATCAAGTAACTACATCCCTCAAATCATCTGCTTGAGTCATTATTTATTTTGTAAAGAGTGAGTCTACCTGTCTATTTAAAAAATTAATAAATATTTTAAAAAAAAGAAGGATTTTTCAAACACCGTGTGGTATATTAAAAATAGTAAATTGGGTCACCCAGTAACCCAATCACATAATAAAAAGAGGCAAGTATGGAATTTAAAAAAATTATTCCTATCCGTTTATATGAGAATGCAATAGAACAAATTATGGATTTAGTCAAAAGAAGCGAACTGAAGCCCGGGGATAAACTTCCACCGGAGAGAGAATTGGCTAAAAAATTGTCTATCAGTAGAAATTCCTTACGGGAGGCTTTCCGAGTTTTAGAATCAAGAGGCTTAATTAAAAGCAAACCCGGCGGAGGAAGATATATTCGAGAGATAAGAAAGAATGGCCATAACAATACAGAAAATATTATCTTAGGTTTAGAAAAATCTTCTATTTTAGAACTTTTAGAAGCAAGAGAAATGTTTGAGGTAAAAATTGCTAAAATTGCTGCCCAGAGAGCCACTGCTGAAGATACAGAATTAATTGAACGGGCTCTAAATAAAATGAACGAGGAAGAAGAGCTAAAATATGGTAAAGAAACAGAATCAGATACCGAATTTCATTTGGCTATTGCGGGTGCGTCTCATAATTTCGTCTTTGTTAATATAATAAAATTACACTTGGATCTGCTAAAAGAAACTCGGGGTAAGACCTGGAAAATACCGGGAAGACGAGAAAAACAATATCAAGAACATCAGTCAATATTACAGGCTATTAAAGAACACAATAGCAAAAAAGCCGGAGAGGCTATGCTGAAACATTTGGGAAATGTAAGAAAAGTTTTACTGAAGACATAAAATAAAACCGAAAATCGTATTAAGAATTAAAAAAAGCAGAACAAAAATTGGAATATTTAAAGAATATTATTTAGTAAAAGTGAGGAGATTATACTATGAAAGAAATGAGAGTTTTATCACCCGTAGGTATGTTGGGATATGGTTTCCCAGCAGAATCTTTTCAGAAAGGTTTAGAAAAGAAACCCCATGTTATAGCTGCCGATGCTGGTTCTACTGATGCCGGTCCCCATAAATTAGGAGCAGGTGTGGGCATTGTAAGCAAAGAAGCAACTAAAAAAGATCTTACTTTAATGTTAACAGCAGGATGTAAAAATAAAATACCGGTTATTATTGGTTCTGCCGGAGGTTCCGGAGCAGAAGTACATCTTAATTGGACCTCAGAAATAGTAAAAGAAATTGCAAAAGAGCAAAACCTACACTTTAAGATGGCTTTAATTCATGCAGAAGTTGAAAAAGATTATCTTAAAAAGAAGTTAACCGAAGAGAAAATAAAACCTTTAGGCCCTGTTCCCGAATTAACTTCTAAAGATATAGAAGAAGCTACTCGAATTGTAGCGGTAATGGGCACACACTCTCATATAAAAGCCTTGGAGATGGGGGCAGAGGTTATTATTGCCGGTCGTTCCAACGACCCGGCTATGTTTGCCGCTCTTCCCATTAAGGAAGGATATGATCCCGGACTGGCTCTACATATGGGAAAGATTTTAGAATGTGGGGCTATGGCTTCTACCCCGGGGACTACCTCTGATTGTATGATGGCATATTTAAGAGAGGATTATTTTATAGTAGAACCGACTAATGCCCTGCGAAAATGTATCCCCAGCACAGTAGCTGCCCATACTCTTTATGAAAAATCAAGCCCACTTCATATTATTGGCCCGGAAGGAGTGGTTGACGTTACCGGATGTAAATTTGAGCAATATAGCGAAAGGGCAGTAAAGGTATCGGGCTCCAAACTGAAGAAGAGCGAAACCATTAATATAAAATTAGAAGGGGCAAGTAAAGTGGCTTATCGGACTATATGTATTGCCGGCTTGAGAGACCCAATTATGATTAAACAGATTGATGAATGTGAAAAACATGTTCGTGACACTGTGCTTACTTACTTTAACAATATTTCTCCGGAAGATTACAGCTTAATCTTTCATGTTTACGGGAGGAACGGAGTTATGGGAGAATTAGAGCCTCGAAAAGAGATTACCTCTCATGAACTTTGTCTGATCTTGGAAGTCGTAGCCAAAGACCAGGAGCTGGCTAATACTATTTGTGCTTTTGCTCGTTCTACTTTAATGCATTATTCTTACAAGGGGCGCGTTGCTACTGCCGGTAATTTAGCTTTTCCTTATGCTCCTTCAGATATACCTACCGGAGCGGTGTATAAATTTAATATTCATCATTTAGTAGAAATCGATGACCCCGACGAACTTTTTTCCATAGAAATGGTAGAAGTTTAAAATAATAAGGAATTTAAAAAGGAGAATATATAAATGACTAAAGAAGTTTCTATTATAGATTTAGTAAAAGTAATTAGAAGTAAAAATGCCGGTCCTTTTGAGGTGACCTTTGATATAATTTTTAAAGATAAGGAAACTTACGAAAAAGTTAAGAAAACCAAAGTAATTACCAAAGAACTTATTGCAAAACTCTACCATGTTCCCATTGAAAAAGTTCTTTATTTTGTGGAATTTGATCCTGCTAATGCTATAAAGGCAACTATTGTAAGACCGGTGGATTCGGGGAGTATCGGGGAGACCGATGTCTATGGTGCTCAACAACATGCGCCACTTTTAGAGATCAAAATACCTTTCGAGGAATAAGGAGGAAAAAATGAGAGAAGATATATTAAAATTTATTCCGGAATTTAATTTAATCAAAGATTTAGATTTGAAGGAAAAGGTTTTAAAAGTTTGGGAGATTGCTCTTGTTGCCGGAGGATGGGAAGTGAGTGACCTGCAAAGAATGCCCTTTACTTTATTAATTGAATCTTGTCCGTGTAATATGATTGAACATATCAGGGGAGTAGTAAATGTTTCTGTGAATGCTACGGAGGCTCTTCAAAGTATCTATGAAGATAAAGTGAAAATAAATGAGGATTACCTTGTTGCCGGGGCATTACTTCACGATATTGGAAAATTAGTAGAATATAAAGAGGAGAATGGAAAATTTATTCAGAGCAATTTAGGGAAGTTAGTTCGTCACCCCATATCAGGAGTGGGTCTTTGTTACAGTCAGGAAATTCCGGAAGAAGTAATGCATATTATTGCCTCCCATTCCTGGGAGGGAGATCGTTCAAAGCGAACTCCGGAAGCCATTATTGTCCATCATGCTGATTTTACCAACTTCGAACAATTTAAATAAAAATAAATGATTATACAGATTAAAAACACAGATTACACAGATAAATAAGCAGAAATAATTATATAAATTAAGAGAATATTATAATTAATCAGTGTAATCTATTGTAATCAGTGTAATCACTTCAAGGAGGCTATAAAATGGGAAAGACTTTTGCAGAGAAGATATTAGCCCTTAAATCGGGTAAAGAAAGTGTAGTTACCGGAGAAATTGTGACTGTTTCTCCGGATATAGTAATGTCTCACGATAATACTGCCGCTATAGCAAAAAAATTCAAACAAATTGGAATTAATAAAGTAAAAAATCCGGAGAAGATAATAATTCCCCTGGATCATTGTGTTCCTGCAGCAACAGAAAAATATGCTACCAATCATAAAGAGATAAGAGAATTTATCCGGGAACAGAAAATTGAGAATTTTTATGATATTAATATCGGAGTCTGTCATCAGGTTCTTCCGGAAAAAGGACACATCATCCCCGGGACTATGATTTTAGGAGCAGATTCCCATACTACAACCCATGGAGCATTTGGTGCTTTTTCAACCGGGATTGGTAGAAGTGAAGTAGCTTCTATCTGGGCTACAGATGAAATCTGGCTCAGAGTGCCGGAGACCATCAAGGTAAATATTGAAGGGGAAATTCCTCTCGGAATATATCCCAAGGACATAATCCTCCACATTGTTGGGGATTTAGGTGCGGATGGAGCACTGTATAAAGCGGTGGAATTTAGCGGGAAAGTAATTAGGGAAATGAGTATTGGCGGTAGGATGACCTTATGTAATATGGCAGTGGAAATGGGAGCTAAGATTGGCTATGTAGAACCGGATGAAAAAACTATTCAGTGGCTTGCTCCGATGACTAATAAAAAATACGAAATAATAAAGTCAGATGCTGATGCTGAGTTTGAAAAGATTTTAGATTACGATATAAGTGATTTAGAACCTCAAATTGCCTGCCCTCACACCGTAGACAATGTAAAACCTGTTTCGAAAGTGGTAGGGACCAGAATTGACCAGGCATTAATTGGGACTTGTACTAATGGGAGATTGGAAGATTTAAAAGTTACCAGCGAGATTCTTCGTGGTAAAAAGATTTATAACAGAGTTAGACTTTTAGTCTTTCCTGCCTCGATGGAGGTTTTTGCCCAGGCGATGGGATTAGGAATCCTTCAAGAATTGGTTAAAAGTGGGGCAGTAATCATGAATCCAGGATGCGGTCCTTGTTTGGGAGCTCACGAAGGAGCCTTAGCTCCGGGAGAGGTTTGTTTGAGTACTGCTAATAGAAATTTCAAGGGAAGAATGGGGTGTAAAGAGGCAGAAGTTTATTTAGCCAGTCCGGCAACCGTTGCTATCTCTTCCCTTTATGGTGAAATTACTGATATAAGGGGGGATTTAAAATGAGTATTAAAGGGAAAGTGTGGAAATATGGTGATGATGTAAATACCGATGTTATCTTTCCGGGGAAATATACTTATACTATAACTGACCCCAAAGAGATGGCAATTTATGCCCTGGAAGATATTGATCCGAAATTTGCCAAAGAAGTTAAAAAGGAAGATATTATTGTCGCGGGAAGGAATTTTGGCTGTGGTAGTTCTCGAGAACAAGCCGCAACCTGTTTAAAATATGCTGGTGTAGGGGCAATTATTGCTAAATCATTTTCTAGAATATTTTTCCGAAATGCTATTAACCAGGGACTTCCTTTGGTTCAATGCAAAGAAGCAGTGGAGAATATATCTTCAGGTGAATTAATTGAAATTAATTTTGAAAAAGGAAAATTATCGTGTAAGAAGGGAGTTTTTGATTTTCTTCCTTTACCGGAATCGGTATTAGGAATTCTTAAAGATGGGGGACTTATTCCTCATATTAAGAAAATATTGAAAATAGAGAAGGGAGAATAAAAATGGCAAAATATAAGATAGCCTGGCTGCCGGGCGATGGAATCGGAAATGAAGTAATGGAGGCAGCGAGGATTGCATTGGATGTGCTAAAACTGGATGCTGATTATATACCTGGCGATATGGGTTGGGAATTCTGGAAAAAAGAAGGAAACCCTTTACCTAATAGAACTATAAAACTTCTTAAAGAGACTGATTGCTGTCTCTTTGGAGCGATAACCTCCAAGCCTAAAGAAGAAGCAGAAAAGGAACTTACCCCTGAGCTTAAAGGAAAAGGTTATGTTTATTCAAGTCCTATTGTAAGACTACGACAGGAATTTAAATTACATACTAATCTGAGACCGTGCAAAGCCTACAAAGGAAATCCACTGAATTATAGAGATGACATAGATTTGGTAGTTTTTCGGGAAAATACCGAAGGGTTATACAGTGGAGTGGAATTTCATCCTCTACCCAAAGAAGTAATGGATTCTCTTTTAGAAAATCATCCTAAAATGAAAAGGTTTATGAATACCTCTTTAGAAGATATTGCTTTGTCTTGTAGAATCTTTACTCGGAAAGCTTGCCAATCGATTATTCGTCAGGGTTTTGAATATGCCAAGAAGTTTAACAGAAATTCAGTTACTGTTATTGAGAAACCAAATGTAATCAGAGAGACCAGTGGATTGATGGTAAGAGAAGCCCGCAAGATTGCCTTGGAATATCCCGGAATCGAACTCTGGGAGACTAACATAGATGCAATGTGTATGTGGCTGGTCAAGAATCCTCAAAATTATAGTGTTCTGGTTTCTTCCAATATGTTCGGAGATATAGTTTCTGATCTTTGTGCTCAATTAATAGGCGGTTTAGGGTTTGCCTCCAGTGCCAACATTGGAGATGATTATGCCCTCTTTGAACCAACTCATGGCTCTGCTCCTAAATATGCAGGGAAATTCAAAGTAAATCCCATGGCGATGCCTTTAACGGTTAAATTAATGTTGGATTATTTAGAAGACAAAGAATTGGCTC
>DAOUWX010000155.1 GCA_030666935.1 Atribacterota bacterium
AAGAAATACTCATATCTACCCGCGGCAATTGCCTCCGCCAGTACTACAATAGGCGCCACGATAAGGTAGATAGCGGGGAGATATATCAACGCCTCCAGGCCGAGTTTTCTTAATCTGGTATTACCTGTTCGCAATACAACAACGAGGCTGACAAGGATGAGACCATAACAGCCCATTGAAGCCGGTAATCCTGCGCGCAGAAAGCCCAGCAAGAACAGTATCGGCGTCACAATCAGCAGCGTCACCGTCGAAATCAATAACAGGTTTTTATTGGTTACGTACATTTTATGTCTCCTTCTAAATAAGATTATAAGCAATAACTTATTCACATTGGCAAAAAAAATTAGTCTTTATGTCCCTCGCACGTGCTCATTCGAGTACAACGCGCAAATGCCATTTCAAACAGTTCGTCCATATCGGCCTTGTAAGCGAGCAAAACGTTTGTATTGATGCGATAGTAGACCCGGAACCCAACTTTGTTTGCTTCCAGTATGCCGATATTCTTTAGTGCTTTAATGTGTTGGGAGGCGGCCGGTTGGGTACTGCCCAGTTTAGCGGCCAAATCAGCCACGCAGAGTGTGTCTTCTGGATTAGAGGCCAGTATCCGTATTACCCTGAGCCTGGTTGGATCGCTGAGAGCTTTAAAAACATCGGCCATCTTTCTGACTTGATCTATCATCACAACTCCTTAAGTTTATAAGCAACTACTTATAATTATATTATACACTGTTTTTACGCCGTGTCAAGTACCAATCAGGAGTACTGGAATATGCTGTTAGATTTGATATGAAAGATGTTCCTGGATGTCTTGCGGATGAGTGGCGATCTATTCATTATACAAAGGGCTTCTTTGTTTATCTTCCCCAACTATTGACGTCGAATTAAAATTATGGTATTATGATATTAGTGTTATATAACTATAAACATATATAACATATTAGTTATAGTACTCGGGAGGACAAATATGTCGCTGGAACACGCAATCCTGGGATTTCTTACCTACCAGCCGCTTTCAGGTTACGACTTGAAAAAGTTCTTTGATGAATCGGTGCGCCACTTTTGGTCAGCCACACAGAGCCAGATCTACCGCTCGCTGATGCGAATGGCAGAGACCGGCTGGGTCGAGATGGAGCGCATTGAACAAGATGAACGCCCTGACCGCAAGGTTTACCATATCACGGATGCAGGGCGAGATGAGCTGTTCCAATGGTTGACCACCCCACTCGACCTGCCAGCAGTCCGTAACTTGTGGCTGGTTCAGGTTTTCTTTGCCCACCCGCTCTCAGACGATAAGATTTTCGCTTTGTTTAAGGCGCACGCCGATAAGTTACGCCAGAAGCTAGAGCTATTCCGCAATGGAGTGCAGGAGGTGGTCGAGCGGTGCTTCGCGGAGGTGGGTTCCGAAAGATCACGCCGCTTGTGGCAGTTCACACTGGATTATGGCATCGCCCACTTGGAGTGGGAATTGCAATGGGTTGAAAACGCGCTCAAGGACTTGCGCCACCTGCCGTTTGATTAGACGCAATGCTCGATTGATATAATCTGACAATAAGGAGAATATAAAATGAATAAAATCTCTAACAACACTTTGGGAGCCATCATAGCGTTAGAAGGCCTTATGCTGGGTATTTTCATGGGGCTTGAAAAGGGGTTTTCCTTTGAGCCACAAAGCACTTTGAATGCTATTGCTACATTGGGGGGTAACCGACATGTTGTAGCAGTCATAGTTCCTTTGATATTTATACCGATACTCGCCAAACAAATAAGAGGAGTATTCCTGGCACTCATTATTATCGTTTCAATCACAGGAATTTTAACGATAATCACTATTATTGACTTGCTGTTTATCACCCCTGGATCCGAGGTAATAGCACCCCTATTATCTATTGTTATGTTAGTTGTTCAAATGTTTGTAATATTTTTTAGCTACAGGGCCAGAAAAGAAATGATTAATTCTAACGTGCATTGTTAAAGCATGGGAAGGTGATGGTTTTATGAAAAAGATTTCGACTAACACGCTAGGTGTTATCATTGGATTAGTGATTAGTGTTTTATGGATTTTCATGGGCGTTGATGTTGTTGGATTTCCATTTATAGCCGGAGACACTGTGTGCTATTGGCTCACACTGGGAGGATACCGTCACACCATAATGACAATACTTGCCTTGGTTCTTATCCCAGTATGTGCTTTGGGGAAGCAGTGGGGTTTCCTTGCAAGTATGGTGTTGGGAGCAGCCACACTAACCTTGACGGTAGTTCACGTTGTGTATATGCTGATTGTGGCACCATCTGGATATGAGTCGCAGTTGTTCGGTCCTATTATGTGGTCTATTATGCAGATCCCGATAGTTGTGTTCAGTTATAGGGCTAGGAAAGAGTCGAGCGAGGCCATGGATGATGATCGATGACTTACAAGCGTAGGGAGATATCACAGGGATGGTTCTATTGACATATAATACTAAAGGGATAAGGCAGAATAAAGAGATGAAGCAAGAATAGAGGTCTTCACCTTTGACATAAAATTATGTTAAGTAGAATAATACAAAATATTGGGAGTTGTTCTTTGAAAAGCAGTCAGTCCTTCTTTCCGCACAGCATTTTATATATTCATAATATATGGGAGATTTTTAAATTTATTATGCATTTAGAAAATTATTTTAAAATAGGGAAACTATATGTCTGGAAAGAAATCTTTAGGAGAGAGGAAAAATAAAATAATAAGAAATGAGGAAAGTGATTTTTATAAAAAATGCAATACTGCGTTTATCTTACCAGAAGGTACAATAACCACAGTATTGCAGATATTTCTTACTGCTAAAAGGTTTCAGTTCCTGATAAATTTAAATTATATTAAATCTTTATCTAACTTCATTTAACGGCAAAATTATTAAAAACTTCACTATTGAATTACTTCTTCTGAGGCAAGAAGCTCATATATGGAAATTTTCCAATTACCATCAACTTTAATTAATGTTAATTTTATTCCATCTATATATTCATAAATTGTTTCATCGAATAAATCTTGGAATTTTGTATGTTCATCGCATTCTACTATCGCATTACTGGAATCTAAAATGGTTATATCTTCATTGGAAAAATCATCTACCAAGCAATTAACATAAGTCAAATCTTCTTCGAGCCACATACGAAGTTCTTCAAGGGAAATGACATACGCATCTTCGCTAACAAGATGATTCACTTCTGTATATGGATCAGTATAATGTATAATTATCTGGTCTACATTACCTTCTACATTTGCCTCCCCTAACTTGTTTAACATCTGCATAATTTCTATCTTTATAAGGGGTGTAAAAAGCGATGTACAGCCGGTTGTTAAAATGACAAAAATTAAAATTACCAAAATAAGCGAAATAGATAACAAAACTGATTTTTTCATTATAATTACTCCTTAATATTTTTAATCATTTGAAAAGTGCTAATTTTTTTAATATAAATTAATCTATTTATCAATTTCATTCAAAGTTAATTTTAAGGTTTTCTTATTTATTTTTCTTAATACTTTTTTCTACCTCCTTTCTATCCAACTATAAAACTTTATCTTATCTTGTTTTTATCAATTACTTAATAATCTTCCTTATTTAGTTTTATTCTACAAAACTTATCAAATTCCTTTTTTTATTCCTTTTTATTTTTAAGAGGTGAAGTTTAGGCCTTAAAGGGGGTTTTTACATTTGGATGTTATTCTATTCTCTCAAAAAGTTTTTCAAGATATATTGATTTCATTTGTTTGCTGGCCATTATTTGTTTTATAGGAGGTAGTTTTAGAATGACTGCAAGAATAGCTGCCATCACCCTGTGGCTGCCAAAGGCTTGATTGTCAAATATTAATTTCGGCAGTTTCCCTTTTTCTATGGCCATCAAGACAATTCGGTGGACGGAATTGACCGGTGTTATGATTTGCTCTTTACGCTTTTCCAGTGTAATGCTTTTATTGGAACATGCCCTAACACAGATTCCACATCCCAGACATATCTCTTCATTTATCTTGACTTTTTTAGGTTTGCTGTTTGTTCCATCATCATTCGAAATCCACTCTATAGCGGAAATAGGACATGCTTTGACGCATTTTCCACAACCGGTGCATTTATCTTCATCAATTTTTGGAATGAATGAAGTAGTCTGGACCGAATGGGGTATCCCGAATCTTTTTGCTGCTACCAGGAATTCGCAGCAACAACTACAGCAGTTGCATATAAAACTGACATTATTTCTGACATTTTCCCCACACTGGACAAGATTGTGTTCATAGGCTTTATGTAACAGCTCCATACATTCTGATGCCTCTACTCTCCGGGCGTAATTTTTTCTTATTAAAAATTTGGCGACATTGTTAAAGGTCATACAGATATCTATGGGAGCATCACATGCCTTTCCCAAATGCTCCATTTTATGACGGCAATAGCACATGCTGATTCCTATATGTGGTGAGGTTTTTATTATATGACTTGCCTTTTCATAATCCAAGATGGAAACCAGGTTGTTCTTGGACAGGACTTCTTCCTGCACGAAAGTTCTTCCCATTAATGTCTCACTACCAAAAAATAAGTCCTTAACAAAATCTTCCTCAACGTTGAGGTACTGGTAAAAGAGTTCAGAAAGAAGTTTTTGATCTATATCCTGTCTTGTCCTCATAATGGAGAATTCAAAGAATCCTGCCATCGGCGGCGGAAGAACATATTTTTTAATTCCGTTGTGTTCGAAATCAAGAAGGATTGCTCTGCCGGCCAATTCATCCAATACTTTTTCGGTATTAACTTTGTTTAATTTCCATATTCGACTTGCTGTGTTGATAGTAAAAGGTTTTATCGGAAGTTGAGAGACCAGTTCTGCTTCCTTTTCATTGAAAAGGATACTCAATATTTTGTATAAGCTCTCAGAAGGAGGAGCGCCCTGGGGGAATCTGTTTAATCTTTCTTCCAGTTTTTTATAA
>DAOUWX010000234.1 GCA_030666935.1 Atribacterota bacterium
ATGCTCAACCAAATGCCTGTGCCGATTGTGGTCCGCAGGTATCTATTTACCAAAATAAAAAAAGGATAAAGGATATTGATCCTATAGAGGAGGCTGTTAAACTCTTAAAAAATGGAAAGATTGGCACAATTAAGGGATTAGGGGGTTTTCATTTGGCCTGTGATGCAACCAATAATAAGGCAGTTGCAAGATTACGACGGTCAAAGAATAGAGAAACGAAACCCTTTGCCCTGATGTCTCCCGATTTAGAAAAAATTAATCAATATTGTGAAGTTAAAAAGGAAGAAGAAGAATGGTTAATAAATCAGTCCCGTCCCGTTGTCCTCTTAAAGAAAAAGGAAAACAATTTAATTTCTCCTTTAGTGGCACCAAATAATAGTTGTTTAGGAGTAATGTTACCTTACACCCCTCTTCATTATCTTTTATTAAAAGATAATTTTAGCGCTTTAATAATGACTAGCGGAAACATCGCTGATCAACCGATAATTGGTGATAATCAGGAAGCTTTGGAGAAATTAGACAGGATAGCTGATTTTTTTCTTCTCTATAATAGAGATATATTTAACCGCTGCGATGACTCTGTATTAAAGATTATAAATGGTGGTAAGATGTTTTTTCGAAGATCAAGAGGCCATGTGCCCCACCCCATAATTCTTGATTTTAAATTAAAGGAAGTGTTGGCTTTGGGTGGGGAATTAAAAAATACCATCAGTTTTTCTAAGGAAAACTATGTTTTTTTAAGTCAATATTTAGGGGATTTAAAGAGTGTAGAAACCTTAAATTTTCTTAAAAAATCTATGGTGAGTTTGAAGAAAATATTTAGAACAAACCCAGAAATTATTGTCTGTGATTTACACCCTGATTATCTTTCTACAAAATACGCAGAAGAAATTGGGGTTAAAAGAGGAATAAAAGTAGTCAAAGTTCAGCATCATCATGCCCATATAGTAAGCTGCATGGCCGAAAACAATATTAAGGACAAAGTGATTGGCGTGGCTTATGATGGTACAGGTTATGGAAATGATGGTAATATTTGGGGAGGAGAATTTCTACTGTGTGATCTTAAAAAATATTCTCGAGTAGGGCATCTGAAATATTACGCTTTACCCGGGGGAGATAAGGCGGTTGCTCAACCATGGAGGATGGCTTACAGCTATTTATATTCTATCTATGGTCCCAGGGCTAAAAATATTGACATAGATTTTAACCGTAGAATAGATTATGATAAATTATCTATTATTGAAAAGATGATCGATAAAAATATAAATTCTCCGCTTACTTCCAGTTGCGGACGTCTCTTTGACGCAGCATCTTCCTTAATTGGAATAAGGGATGAGATAAGTTATGAGGGACAGGCAGCTATGGAATTAGAATCGTTTTGTGCATTCGGGATAAAAGAGAGATATAAATTTCGAATCTATAAAGAAGGAGAGGAATTTATTATTGACCCTCAAGAAATTTTTATAGATATAATTAGGGACCTTAAAGAGGGGATCGATAAAAAGGTAATGGCTGCCAAATTTCATAATACGGTTGCAGAGTTTACCCTTAATTTATGTGGTAAAATAAAAAAAGATACCAGAATTAATAAAATTGCTTTAAGTGGCGGTGTATTTCAAAATTGCTATCTAACAGAAAAAATTATTTCTCTATTTGAAAAGGATGGTTTTCAGGTATATACTCAACGGAAAGTACCTCCCAACGATGGAGGGATATCTCTGGGACAGGCAGTTGTAGCGGGAAGTGAAGAATCAGTATTTGGTATTTAGTGAAGAAACAAGAAATTAGGAGCTAGAATTCAGGAATTAGAAGATTATTAGCGGATGGTGTTTAGGAGGTAGGGGTTCGATTTATCGGACCCGTCTGTTTCTTCTGTCGTTCCTGCGAAAGCAGGAACCCAGGGCATCTATACCCACATATATGAATTAAATTAACTGGTAAACTGGATAACCGGCTAACTGGTGTAATCGGTCAATTGTATTATCTTGTATTTAATACTAACGACTATTCACTATTCACTAACAACTAACTAAGAGGAGGAAAAAAAAATGTGTTTGGCAATACCGGGGAAAGTTAGAAAAATATTTGATGACCATACTGCTGAAATAGAAATCGGGGGAATTGTTAAGAATGCAAGCTTAGATCTAATTCCTCAAGTTGTAGTGGGTGATTATGTGCTTTTACATGCTGGTTTTGCCATTGAAGTGATTGACCAGGAAAAAGCTTTAGAGATATTCAGGGCGTGGGAGGGGAAGGTAGATTGAGATATGTTGATGAGTATAGAGATAAAGAAATAGCCCAGAAAATACTTCGGCAAATTAAAAGTATTTCTAAAAAAAAGATTAATTTAATGGAAGTTTGCGGAACTCATACCGTAGCTATATTTAGAAATGGCATTAGAAAAATCTTGCCCACAAATATTAATCTTATCTCCGGACCGGGTTGCCCGGTATGTGTTACCCCCATTTCCTATATCGATGAAATAATTGCTTTATCCAGGGAAGAGGATTTTATTATCACTACTTTTGGGGATATGATGAGAGTTCCGGGTTCTACCTCTACTTTAGAGAAAGAAAAAACCGATGGAGCAGATATCAAGATTGTTTACTCTACTTTAGATGCTTTAAAGATCGCTCAAGATAATTCTTCTAAAGAAATTGTATTTATGGGAGTGGGGTTTGAAACCACTTCTCCTACTATTGCCAGTGCTGTATTAAAGGCCCAAAAAGAAAAGATTAAAAATTTTTCTGTTTTAAGCGTAGCAAAGATTATGCCCCCCGCAATGAAAGCTTTATTAGAGGGCAAAGAAGTAAACATTGATGGTTTTATTTGCCCGGGGCATGTAAGTGTGATTATTGGGAGTAAACCTTACACTTTTATTACCACTCAACATAAAATCCCCTGTGTTATCTGCGGATTTGAGCCTTTGGATATCCTGCAGAGCATCTATATGCTGGTTAAACAGATTGAAGATGGCAGGGCAGAGGTAGAAATACAATATGAACGGGCAGTCAAACCTGAAGGGAATAAAATTGCCCTGGATAAAATTAACGAGGTATTTAAGGTGGCTGATTCCAATTGGAGAGGAATAGGCAACATCTCCCTTAGCGGTTTAGAGATAAAAGATAAATATGAGCAGTTTAATGCTAGAAAATTCGAAGTAGAAATAGAAGAAACCAGAGAGCCAAGAGGATGCCGTTGTGGAGAGGTATTAAGAGGAGTGATAACTCCGCCCGAATGTTCTCTTTTCAGAAAGATTTGCTCTCCCGAAAACCCTCAAGGAGCATGTATGGTTTCTACCGAAGGCACTTGCGCCGCTTATTATAAATATAACTAGTCGTTAGTCGTTAGTGAATAGTATTTAGTATAAACAAAAGTTACAAGATGCGAGATGCAAGGTGCAAATTCACAGTTTTTAGTTTATAGATAAAGAGAACCGGTTGATAGTTTTTAGTTATTAGTTTTTAGTAAATAAGGGCGTATCACCATATCCTTGTCCTACTAACGACTAACGACTATTCACTAGCGACTAGTTGTGGAAGGGAAAGATAATGAAAGAAGAGA
>DAOUWX010000177.1 GCA_030666935.1 Atribacterota bacterium
ACGGGTTTAGCCAAAAGAGATGTTACTCCTGACGCTACTTTAGCAATAATTGAAAAAGAAGTTCCGGGGATTAGTGAAATTATAAGGAGCGAAAGTTTTAAGAAAACCAATCGAGCGATATTATCCAGAGGGGTGGCAGGGATTAGAAAAGAAAGTTTAATTATAAATTTACCCGGCAGTCCTAAAGGAGTAAGAGAGTCCTTAGAAATAATATTGGAAGTGTTGCCACACGGTATAGAAATTTTAAAAGGTCAAGCTACTGAGTGTGGAAGAAATGATGAAGAAATTAGGTGAAAGTTAATGAAAGTTATATTTTTAGGCACCAGTTCGGGTATGCCTACGTTGAAACGTAATGTATCTTCCATTGCCCTTGTTTTTATCAATAAAAACAAACTATGGTTATGGGATTGTGGAGAAGGTACTCAACAGCAGATTCAAAAAACCTCTTTGAAATTATCTAAATTAGAGAAGATTTTTATTTCTCATTTACACGGGGATCATCTGTTTGGACTTCCGGGTTTATTAGCTTCCCGGGGTTTAAGGGGCGGAAAAAATCAGCAAAAAGTTCAAATATTTGGTCCGGAAGGCCTTGATATATATTTAAAAGACACTTTAAATATAACCAAAACTTATATTCCTTATAAAATTGAGGTAAAAATTATTCCACCAAATTTATCAGCAGGAGTCATCTGGGAAGATGAGGAGTATATAATTCGATACACAGAAGTAAATCACAATATCAAAGCTTATGCCTATTCTGTCGAGGAAAAAAAGGATAGAAGTCATTTTTTAATAGATAAAGCCCGTCGATTGAATATCCCTCCTGGTCCAATTTATCGTACTCTAAAAGAGGGTAAAACGATTGAATTGCCCAATGGAAGAATCTTTCAGGGTAAGAATTTTTTAAGCAAAATTAAAAAAGGAAGAAAGATAGCTTTTTGTGGTGATACTACCTATTGTAAAAATTTAGTGCACCTGGCTAAAGGCGCCGATCTCCTAATTCATGAAACAACTTTCTCTCAACAGGAAGAAGATCTGGCTAAGAGAAATTTTCATTCGACTACCACAATAGCTGCCAGGGTTGCTAAAGAAGCCCAGGTTAAACAATTGATACTAACTCATATTAGTCCACGTTATGGTTCAAGTAATAATAAACCATTAATAACTGAAAGTGAATTACTTGCTGAGGCCCAGAGCGTATTTCTTGAAACCATATTAGCAGAGGATTTTATGGAATATGAGATATAAGAATTATTGACGGAATATAGAAAAGTTGTTAAAAAACTTGAAATTTATCTTTTTTTAAGGTATGCTTTTGGTGTCCAAATGATTTTTCTTTTAATAAAGAGAATTATCTGATAAGATAGTTAAAAAATTATTGGTCGATAATTGCAGAGAAAATAAAAATTAAAGTTATGTTGATTTACCCAGGATCACCTAATAAATTCGAAGTCGTCAATTATAATAGAAGGAGGAAAATGTAAAATGAAAGCTGCGGTTGATAAAGATTTATGTACCGGGTGTGGATTATGCGAAGACACCTGTCCTGAAGTATTTGAAATGAAGGATGATATAGCGATAGTAAAGGGTAGCAAGGTACCGGAAGATTTGATTGAATCATGCAAAGAGGCTGCCGATGGTTGTCCGGTAGAAGCTATAACTTGTGAGTAAGATTAGATAAAAAAAGAAAATAAAATAATATAAATAAAAAGGAGCAGATTTTGTTTTAAATCTACTCCTTTTTATTTTAGTAATTAGTATAATCTATACACTCTTGCCTCGTAAGGACGTAAATATATACTTTTAATATCTTCTTTTTCTTCGACATCATAATTGCTGATTAACAGCTCTTTTTCTTGGTAATCAATATTTGCCGGAAGATTAAAAATTGTTTGCCTGGAAAAGAAGTTAAGAATAATTAGTAATCGGTCTTTATTAAGAGTACGTAAATAACTATAAACATGTTCATCATCTTTTAAGATAAGCTGACAATCTCCATAGATCATAATTAAATTTTCTTTCCTAAGCCGGATTATTTTTTGGTAATAATAGAATATTGAATTTGAGTCTTTTAAATCATGGACAACATTTATATCCCGATAATTTGGGTTGATTTTTATCCAGGGAGTACTGGTAGTAAAACCGGCATTAGGGTTGTTACCCCACTGCATAGGAGTACGGGCATTATCCCGGCTTATTCGATGGATGGCCCCCATAATTTTTTCTTTAGGAAGGCCTCTTTTGGCCATTTCGCGGTAGAAATTTAGAGTTTCTATATCACGGTAGTCTTCTATATTATCGAAAGCAACATTCGTCATTCCAATTTCTTCGCCTTGATAGATATAAGGAGTACCGGGAAGAGTATGTAAAAGAGTAGCTAACATCTTGGCTGATTCTATGCGGTATTTCTTATTATTACCGAATCGGGAAACCATTCTTGGTTGGTCATGGTTATTCATATAAAGGGTATTCCAGCCTTTCTCTTTTAAGCCCTCATACCACTTAGTAAAGATTTTTTTTAATTCAGTCAATTTCCATTCTTTGGACCTCCATTTATTTATAGGGTCATGGTCAATTTCCATCAATTCGAAATTAAAGACCATATTAAGTTCATATCTATCCCGGTTAACGTACTTGGCTGCAATTTGGGGGGGAGTCCCGGGAGTTTCTCCTACAGTCATAATGTCGTATTTTGAAAGTACTTTTTTGTTCATCTCTTGCAGATATTCGTGAATACGCGGGCCATTTAAAAAATAGGGGCTGCCATCACCGTATTTGTATCCTTTTATTGTTTTCCCATCGGGCAAATCGGGGACTTTAGAGAACATGTTTACCGTATCCATCCGGAAGCCATCGATTCCTTTATCTAACCACCATTTCATCATATTGTAAATTTCTTCTCTTACTTGAGGATTTTTCCAATTTAAGTCAGGCTGTTTTTTGGAAAAAAGATGCAAATAGTACTCCTCGGTTTTTTCATCATATTCCCAGGCAGGCCCGCCAAAAACGGAACCCCAATTATTGGGAGGTAAACCATTTTTACCTTTTCTCCAAATATAGAAATCTCGGTAGGGATTATCTAAGGAGGAGCGGGATTCTATAAACCAGGAGTGTTCGTCAGAAGTGTGATTTACTACCAAATCCATAATTAATTTTATATCTCTTCCGCGTGTTTCCGTTAAAAGATTTTCCATATCTTTCATGTTGCCAAAATCATCCATAATATCCTGGTAATTACTGATATCATAGCCATTATCATCATTAGGAGATTTATAGACCGGGCATAACCAGACAACGTTTACTCCTAAGTTTTTTAAATAATCTAATTTTTGAATAATTCCCGGTAGGTCTCCGATGCCATCTCCATTGCTGTCCTTGAAACTTCTGGGATAGATTTGATACACTACCGCTTCTTTCCACCATTTTTGTTCCATTTTATACTCCCGTTTCTTTTAAAAAATAATTACCGAATTTTATAGAATGAATTTTAGTCTTATAGAAAACATTATAGAGCATTGTTTGAAGTTTTTAAAGTTAAATCAGAAAAAATGTGGTTTTCTGTATTGCATATCTAACTAAGCAAAAAATACAATTAACTAAAAAGATATAGAGAGGTGTTGGTTTTAAGGAGTTTACTAAGGAGAAAGCGTATAGGAGAAAGTTGACAAAAATGGTCATAAATAATATAATTTTTTAGTAAAACCAGTTTAATTATGGAAATTATTCGCAAATTTACCATTTAATATTAGTTATCTAGTTAAATTAGTCGTTATATGTATGGTCATTGCTCTGATTTATCAGAGCGCGGCAATCTCTCTTTATTAAACTAAAAGCGAAAAACCATAATCCAAAACTCTTAACTAGTCGATAGTGAATAGTCGTTAGCATTAAATACAGGATTTTAGTTGACAGTTTTCAGTAAGTAGAATCGTATTTCTTGTTGTATTGACTGGTAAACCAGAAGACCGGCTATCCGGTAAACTGGCTAACCATCTTAACGAGATACGATTCACGAGACACGAAATACGAATTTAATTTTGCGCTTTATTACTAAATACTATTCACTAAATACTAACGACTACTTATATAGGTAACTAATTAACCACTATTTAAAAGGAGAAAGACCAATGAAATTATCTACACGAGGACGGTACGCACTTCGGGCTATGATAGATTTAGCCCAAATTCAATGTAATAATTCAAAGCCGATTTCTTTAAGAGATATTTCTCTAAGACAAGATATTTCCTTACAATATTTGGAACAATTGTTTAATAAATTAAAGAAAGCAAATTTAGTAAAAAGTGTCAGGGGAGCAGATGAAGGGTATTTGTTAGCTAAAGAAGCCGAGAGGATTAATACCGGTGATATAATTAGAGCAGTTGAGGGGCCGATAGTTTTAGTTGATTGTATTTTAGCTGGCAAAAAAAATAATAAGAATAACCCAAAGAAATGTAAAAAAATAGAAGATTGTGCCATCAGGGTGTTATTAGAGGAGGTATCCCAACAGATAAACCAAATATTAGATGCTACTTCTTTGAAAGATTTATGTAAAAT
>DAOUWX010000395.1 GCA_030666935.1 Atribacterota bacterium
TTAAATATTGTTTTGGGAGAAGTAGGGCTTTTTGATTTAGGACATATGGGATTTATGGCTATTGGAGCTTACACTACAGCAATTCTTAATACAGTATTTGGAATTCCTATAATTGTTCTACTACCAATAAGTGCAATTGCAGCAGGTGCCTTTGCCTGGTTAGTCTGTTCTCCAATCATTCATTTAAGAGGAGACTATTTATGTATCGTAACCATTGGAATGGGTGAAATTGTACGGCTTACTTTAAATAACAACCCATTTGGAATAACCGGTGGTTCAAATGGAGTCTACGGAATCGATTTTCCTTCATTAGGCAGTATCTTTGTAATTGATAATTCCACTAAATTTTATTATTACATATGGTTAATAGTCGGCCTAACCATCATCGGGTTGGTAAATTTGCAGCGTTCCCGTATAGGTAGAGCCTGGAACTGCATACGAGAAGATGAAATAGCTGCTGAATCGATCGGAATTGATGTTCGATATTATAAGTTATTGGCTTTTGTTCTAGGAGCAGGTTTAGCCGGAGTAGGAGGTAATATTTATGCGAGTAAATTAATGATAGTTTCTCCGGAGAGTTTTAGTTTTATGGAATCCTGTATGCTCTTTTGTATTGTATTAATCGGGGGGATGGGCTCTATACCTGGAGTTTTAATTGGCGCTGCCGCTATAAGCCTTTTTCCTGAAGTATTTCGTACTTTTGCCCAGTATAGAATGCTAATATTTGGAGCAGCAATGGTGATTATGATGATCTTTAGACCCGGTGGTATATGGCCCAGAAAAAGAGGAGCCGTTAAATTCGAATCACTTTTAATGAAAGCAGGAGAAGAAAATGGCTAAAAACAATAATACGGAAACAATAATAGGAACCAAGCAAGAATACGAAGGAATAAATAAAATTAACAAAGTTGTTTTGCAAACAGATAAACTTATTAAAAAATTCGGTGGCTTAATCGCGGTAAATAATTTTGATCTTAAAATAAGTCAAGGAGAAATCAGTAGTCTAATAGGCCCCAATGGAGCAGGAAAAACTACCGTTTTTAACGTAGTTACCGGTATATATAAAGCTGATGGAGGAAAAGTACTTTTTAGGGGGAAAGACCTTGCGGGTAAAAAGCCCCATCAGATTATAAAAAAAGGAATTGCCCGAACTTTTCAAAACATTAGACTTTTTTCTAATATGACCTGTCTGGAGAATGTAATGGCTGGCCAACACTGCCGTAGCAGAGAAGGAACCTGGTCTTCTGTTTTACAAACTCCCGGGCAAAGAAAAGAAGAATTAGAAATTAAGAGAAATGCCGAAGACCGACTAAAACAGGTCGGATTATGGAAATGGCGAGATGAATTAGCTAAAAACATTGCCTATGGTAATCAGAGAATGTTAGAAATTGGCCGAGCATTAGCCTCTAATCCTGATTTATTAATTTTAGACGAACCAAGCAGTGGCTTAAATGATAAAGAATCTGAAGACCTGATAGTGTTTTTAAAATCTTTACTAAAGGAAGAATTAACCATTTTGCTTATCGAGCACGATATGAATGTAGTAATGGGAATTTCTCATTGGGTTACAGTAATGGATGAAGGTAAAAAAATTGCTGAGGGCTTGCCCGAAGAAGTATACAGTAATCCTCAAGTAATTGAAGCTTACTTAGGCAAAGACGAAGAAGAGGAGGAATAGGAATATGACTACATTGTTGAAAGCAGAAGATTTAAAAATATATTATGGTTCTATTGAAGCTCTTAAAGGAATTTCACTTATAGTTGACGAAGGTGAAATAGTTACCGTATTAGGGGCAAATGGAGCGGGCAAAAGTACTCTTCTCAGGGCTATTTCCGGGCTATTATCCATTCGCAGCGGAA
>DAOUWX010000393.1 GCA_030666935.1 Atribacterota bacterium
AGCTGATAGAGCTAATTTAATTAAAGATATATACCATGAAACTGGTGCGAGCATCAGGGATATAAGTAGGGGATTAGGCATAGGAAGAAGTATTGTAGAGAGAGCTGTTAAAATATGACAAACGAAACGTCCCCTTGTCTTAGCAAGCACGCCGTTAGCCGCAATTGGTCATTGGGAGATGACAATATATGAAAACAAAAGAATATCAAGAAGAAATTGAAAAAGCACTAAATGATAATAAATATTTGGAAGAACTATTGAGAAATATTTCCCCAGAAAGAAAAAAACATACTGATAGAGACAAGAGTCGCACTATTTTAATTACTATAAGTGAAAAGTATCCAGAAAGACTATATGATAAATGGTATATTTTTACTGAATACCTAAGAAGCAATAATGCTTTTTCAAAATCTCCTTCACTTTATATTATAGCAAACCTGATTGTGATTGATTCGGAAGGAAAGTTCAATAAATATATTGATGAATATCTTGACTTATTAAATAACAAATCGGTAATGATAGCATCACATCTTGCTCTTAATTGCGGAAAAATAGTAAAAATGAAACCCGAATTTGAGCCTCAAATTACAACAAAATTATTAAAGATTGATTCAACGAGCCATAGCACCGAACATAAAGAATTAATAAAAAGTTATATAATTGAGGCGTTTTATAGCTACTTTCATCAATCTCCCTTAAAAAGGGAAATTATCAATTTCATTAGGGAGCAGATAAATAGTGATAGTAATAAAACTAGAAAAATAGCTAAAAAAATCTTGATGGAATTAGATAATTAATAGGAGAAGAATATGTTTTCAATCTTTAAAAGAAAAGATAACATTGGGACTGAAGCTATTGAACCACAAATAGTGGACTTAAATGAACCGATTAAAATTATTGGTTTGTCAATTGATACCAATGTGAAAAGTGTCTATCGTGATGTTCCAAAGTTAGGAAAACAATTCAACAAATTAAAAAAGACATTTGAAATTTCTAATAAAAACGAGCCGTGGGGATTTGCAGCAGTAAGCAAGGATTATAATGAAGAAAAGAAAACATGGACATATATAATGGGTGATGTGGTAACAAGTTTTGATGAAACACCTGAAGGAACGATTTCCTTTGAAATACCAGCAATAAAATATGCTGTCTTTTCAATCCGCCCTAAAAACAGGTTTGCATGGGGATGGGCTATCTCAAAAATGAAAAAATACATATATACAGAATGGTTGCCCAAATCTAACTATGAACAAGCTGGACTAATTGACGATTTTGAATATCATGATGAAAGAAGTACAAGAAAGAAAAATCCTGAGATTGATTTATATGTTGCAATAAAAGAAAAAATAGGATAATGACCAAATGCAGCTAACAGCGGATACCCGGCTCCGCTACGCTTCACCCAAATTGCTCCCTTCGGTCGCAAACTTCGGGTACCCGCGAAACATTATATGAAATTCCGAATCCAGCCTTTAATATGGAAGGAGTGAAAATATGAAAACATACAATAAATAAGACAAGGGGACGTTTCACTTGACATACTCAATTAAATTTTTTACAATGAATAGGGGTGGTTTTATGCCAAGAAGCGCAAGGTCAAGAAGCAGTACAGGATATCACCATATTATGCTTAGAGGAATTAACAGAAGCAACATCTTCGAAAGCGACCAAGATAAAGATTTTTTTTTGAATTCAATGTATAGAGCAAGAAAAAAAGGCAGTTTTAAAGTTATCGGTTATTGTCTGATGAATACTCACGTTCATTTACTATTTCAAGAAAGGGAAGAAATCGGAGTAAGCATGAAAAGGATTACGGTGAGCTATGTACAATGGTTTAACCGGAAATATAACAGAGTAGGTCATCTATTTC
>DAOUWX010000331.1 GCA_030666935.1 Atribacterota bacterium
CGATATAATCAGTGCTGCAATGGCAGAACATTTTTGCTTTAGTCATTAATTGGATATGAATTTCTAAACCGATTACTACTTCTTCTTTCATTCTGTTGCCTCCTTATATTTTGATGGTTTTATCTCTGGCTTCTTCTTCTCTACATCATTATTTTGTTCAAAGTTATATGCTGTTCGTAGTATGGTCTCTTCATCAAAATGCTTGCCGATAATCTGTAAACCTATAGGCAAATTAGTTTTACTATATCCGCAATTAAGAGAAATTGCAGGTATGCCGGCTAAATTAACGGGAATAGTATGAATATCAGAGAGATACATAGTCAGAGGATCTAATACCTTCTCCTTCAGCTTGAAAGCAGGGGTAGGTGAAGTAGGGGTAATAAGGATATCGTATTTACTAAATGCTTTATCAAAATCTTCTTTTATTAAAGTACGAACTTTCTGGGCTTTCAAGTAATAGGCATCATAATATCCTGAACTCAAGGCATAAGTCCCCAACATAATCCTTCTTTTTACTTCACTCCCAAAACCCTCGCTTCTGGTCTTCTGATACATAGAAGATAGATCTTCATGGTCTTCTGCTCTATAACCATATTGCACCCCATCATATCGTGCTAAATTTGAACTTGCTTCTGCGGTAGCAATTAAGTAATAAGTAGGCAGAGAATATTCCGTATGCGGCAGAGATACTTCTTCAATCTTTGCTCCTAATTTTTCAAATATTTTCAAAGCTTTATCCAGGGCACTTTTTACTTCTGGCCCTATTCCTTCGATAAAATATTCCTTGGGAACGCCTATTTTTAAATCCTTTATTCCTTCCTGGCAAGATTTTAGATAATCAGGAACTTCTAAATTTACAGAAGTGGAATCCATATTATCATGTCCGCTTATAACTTTCATTATCAGAGCACAATCGGTCACATCTTTAGTTATCGGTCCTATCTGATCTAAAGATGAGGCATAAGCAAGCAAACCGTATCTGGAAACCCTTCCATAAGTCGGTTTTAATCCTACCATTCCACAGAGAGATGCAGGTTGACGTATAGATCCTCCTGTATCTGTGCCCAAGGCAATAAAAGCCTCATCTGCTGCCACTGCGGCAGCTGAACCACCGCTGGAACCACCGGGCACCCTTTCTAAATCCCAGGGATTATGAGTGGGACCAAAAGCAGAATTTTCAGTAGATGAACCCATGCCAAATTCATCCATATTGGTTTTTCCTATTATTATGGCTCCCGCTTTCTTCAATCTATTAATTACCGTAGCATTATAGGGCGGGATAAAACCTTTCAGTATTTTGGAGCCACAGGTAGTCTCCGTTCCTCGAGTAGCTATTATATCCTTTATAGCAACCGCTACCCCGGCTAAAGGAGGAAGTTCTTCTCCGTTTTTCACTTTTGCATCTATTTCTTTAGCTTGTTTTAATGCTTCTTCTCTATCAAGAATTAGAAATGCTTTAATAAAATTTTCTACTTTGTCTATCTGATTAAAAATATCCTGCATAACTTCATAGGCAGTAATTTTCTTTTTTTTAATTAAGTTGATGATTTCATGAGCCGTTAATTGGTTTAAAGTCAACTATCTCTCCTCCTCTGACTTTGATTAAGCTTAGTGTCTTGTAATTCCCACTCTCTTCTCTGTCATTCCCATGAAAATGGGAATCCATCCTTGTTTTATATTTCTGTTTTTTGTTTTATTTTTTGTATTTCTTATCCATTAATCTTGCCTGCAATTATTCCCCGCACTCCTCAATTGTGAGTTTTGAATTATGGTTTTACGCTTTTCGCTTTTAGTTTTTCGCTATATAATATTTATCTATTATATTATTTTAGGAACTTTGAAATACCCTTTTTTGATATACTTGGCATTAGAAAGGACTTCTTCCTGGGGCAAGGAAGGTTTAACCTCATCTTCATTCAGCAGAGTAGGCATGGAAATAACATAAGCAGTAGGTTCAACCTTTTCAGTATCAAGTTCATTTAACTTTTTGAAATAATCTAAAATTGAATTTAACTGAGAAGTAAATTCCTCTTTTTCTCCTTCGTTAAATTCTAATTTAGCAAGTTTAGCAACATACTCTACTTCTTTTTTAGTAATTATTTTTTCAGTCAAGAATATATCCTCCTTGTATTCAATTAATGTCGCGTATTATGCATTATATAACGTATAAAGCATATTTTCATTACACAGCGTATAGCGTATAGAAATACAGTAATGAGTAATAAGTTTACATTTTAAAGTTTATAAAAACAGATTACTTGTTACATATTACAAATTACTCAATTTACTGGTCAACTGGGTAACTTTTTTACTTCACTTGGCAATTAATCCTTTAAATTCCTTTTCATCAATAATAGTTATCCCCAATTTTTGAGCTTTTTGGTATTTGGAGCCCGGGTCTTCACCGGCAACAACATAATCTGTTTTTTTGCTTACACTACCGGTAACTCGGCC
>DAOUWX010000365.1 GCA_030666935.1 Atribacterota bacterium
ATTGGCAAAAGCCACTACCAATAATATTTTAGTAACCCGATTACAGAAAAAGTCTTTAAAGGTAGTGATATTCCCCAGCTGTTCGAAATCTTCTACCCGGGGACGCCTGATTAGGGCTTCCGCAATACCGGCAAACCACCCGGCAGCCAAAAGGGGGTTTAAGGAACTAAAAGGAGCCGCGACAAAAGCAGTAAGAACAGATAGAGGATGCGCCATAGCTATTAATGCCCCCAGGGCAGACAGGGAACCGTTCCATAAAAACCATTGGGTAATTTGGTTAAAGCCGGCAGGGGGTGAATAGGTAAAAGTTGATGCAATAATAGCGATAATTGCCAAGGGGATGCCCCAGACTAATACTTTTAGGTAGTTGGAAGTAGAAGGTATTTTGGTGAGGGCGGTCAAATCATGCTCCTTGTCTATTTCTTTTTTAATCCCCGGTACATGTCCGGCACCAACAATAGCAATGACTTTATCGCCCGGAGCCAGTTTTATTTTTTCAGCCAGGTATTGATCTCTTTCATCTATTAAAGTATTTTTCAATCGGGGAAATGAATGGGCTAATTCGCTTAAAGCCGCGGTAAGGATATCTTCTGATTTTAGTCTTTCAATTTCTTCTTCCGAAATTTTTTCTTTACTGAACATGCTGAAGATTAACATAAAAAGTATGCGTATTTTTCCCCAGAGACTGAGCTTTTTCCAGACACGGGTAAAGGTAACCTGGATATCTCTATCGGCAAGAACCAAGTGGGCATTAATCACTTTTGCTGATGAAATGGCTTGAATCATCTCCTGCCCCGGATTAATTCCTAATTGCTGAGCTAACCGTTTCTGAAAAGAGGATAAAATCAAATTAACCAGGAGGAGCAGGGCCTTTTTTTGTTTGATTATGGTGATAATATCCATATTTTTCCATTTGTTCCGATTGTTTATACTGTTATAGCGGGCAGAACATAACTCTACACAGACACTATCCGGCTTTTCTTGCTCAATTAATTCTTTCACTTCCCGAGCACTATCTTTAGAGACATGAGCAGTACCTACTAATAAAATTTCTTTTCCGTCTTTTTTTAATATGTGGATATTTTTACTATTTGGTAACAATTGTTCTTTCCTCCGGGTAAAAATAATGTGAATGTGTCTATAAAATTGAAATAATATTATACCATAAAAAAATTGTAAAGAATAATTTCTTTGGGGAGCTTTTTTTGAGGAAAACGGTGCATAAAAACCTGCCAGAGAACTGTCCCCTGGTAGGTTGTCCCCTGGTAGATTTTGTTATTTTATTAGTTGTTCGGCGATTTGGACCGCGTTTAGGGCGGCGCCTTTTCGCAGGTTATCAGATACTACCCACATCACCAGACCGTTTTCGGTAGAGATGTCCTCTCTGATTCTACCTACAAAGACTTCGTCCTTCCTCTCGGCAAATAAAGGTAGAGGATATTCTAATCTTTCCGGATTATCAATCACTTTAATCCCGGGGAAGGTCTTCAATATTTCCCAAGTTCTCTGAACAGAAATTTTCTTTTTGGTTTCTATGTGGATTACTTCCGAATGAGCCCGGTAGACCGGAACTCTCACTGTGGTGGCAGCTACCCGGATATTATTATCTCCCAATATTTTTCTGGTTTCATCTAACATCTTCATCTCTTCAGAAGTATAGCCATTCTCTTTAAAAGAACCGATATGGGGCAGTGCATTATAAGCTATCTGATGAGGATAAGCTTCTATTTCATATTCTTCTCCTTTGGTAATAGATGCGGCTTGATTCTCTAGTTCTGCTATAGCTTTTTTCCCGGTTCCGGAAACGCTCTGATAAGTAGCTACAATAACTCTTTCTATCCCCACTTCATCATAGATAGGTTTTAAAGCCACTACCATCTGAATGGTAGAACAGTTGGGATTAGCGATTAACCCTTTGTGCCATTTTAGATCATCAGGATTCACTTCCGGAACTACCAGAGGAACATTGGGATCCATACGGAAATATTTACAGTTGTCTATTATTATTGCCCCTTGCCGGACTGCCAGGGGGGCAAAACGGGAACTTACTTCATCGCCCGCTGAAAAAAGTGCAATATCAATCCCGGAAAAGGAATCTTCCTTTAACTCC
>DAOUWX010000087.1 GCA_030666935.1 Atribacterota bacterium
AGCGTACAGCGTTTAGCGTATAGGTGCGGGCAATAAGTGTAAGAACAATACAAAATACAAGATGAATTAGTTAACTGATTTTCTGGTTACTAGTTTGTTTAATACTAATAATTCATTAACCGATTAACCAGATAACTAAGTAACTAACTAACGAAATAATCAGAAAGGGGAAGAAAAAAAATGATAGAATTTAATCTTGAAAAAGGTATAAAAGGAATAGCTCAAACAACGGTGAACGAAGAAAATTCAGCAGAGAGATTTGCCAAACCTATGCCACCTGCCTTTGCCACTCCCATGTTAGTTTCTTTAATGGATTTAGCTGCCATAAATGCAGTAAAAAATAATCTTCCGGAGGGTTATATTTCAGTAGCTAGCAAAATATCGATTACTCATTTAGCTGCTTCTCCTCTAGGTATGACGGTCACTGCCGATGCGACTTTAATTGATATTTTTCAAAATCGATTAACCTTTCAGGTAAACGCTTTTGATGAGGTGGAGAAGATAGGAGAAGGGACCGTAGAAAGATATATTATAGATTTAGATAAATTTGCCAAAAAGATGTTGGAAAGGAAAAAACCACGAGAGGTTGATTTTTAATTGATTAAAAAAGCTTTATTAATTATTGATATGCTCAATGATTTTATCAGAGAAAATGGAAAATTATATATAGGAGATGGTGGAGGAAAAATTATTTCACCCATTCAAAAGGAATTAGAGAAATTCAGGAAAGAAAAAAACCCTGTATTTTATATCTGTGATGGTCACCGACCGGATGATAAAGAATTTAATCTTTTTCCTCCACACTGCCTTTCCGGAACGGAGGGAGCAAATATAATCGAAGAATTAAAACCATCGAAAGATGATTTTATAATTCACAAAAGAAGATACAGCGGATTTTTTCAGACCGATTTAGATATTTCTTTAAGAGAAGAAGGGATTATAGAATTAGAGTTGGTGGGAGTATGTACTAATATCTGTGTTTTATACACCGCTGTTAGTGCCAGGATGTTAGATTATAAAGTTATAGTTTTAAAAGACGCTGTGGCTTCTTTTGATCAAGAGGCTCATGATTTCGCTTTAAGACAGATGAAGGATGTTTTAGGTGTTGAAATTAGATAGTAAATTCTTTTTGTAATTTTTGCACCCTCTGTAGTTTACATTCACGAAAGTTGGTGTGAGGGTTTGCCTTACTTATTGGATACTCACTTAATAGGGCTAAACCACAGCGGGAATCAAATGGCTTAGTAGATATGGATTGGAGTTAGAGGTAGTGGCAAAAGAAAAATTAAAAGTAGGATTAGCCTTAGGAGGGGGTGGAGCCCGAGGTCTCGCCCATATAGGAGTATTAAAAGTTTTAGAAAAGGAAAATATTCCTATTGATTTAATTACCGGTACCTCAATGGGGGCCATCATAGGAGCAGTATATGCCCTAAAAAAAGATATTTCTGCTATAGAAAAAATTACCGAGAAATATTCTAAAATTAGTGAATTTAATATAGACTTATCCTTTAGCGAAAAAGAAAGAAAAGATAAGCCTTTCTTTTTAAAAAAAATGTCTGATTTCTTGAAAAAAGGTTATATTCTCAATCTTGAACTCACAAGAAAATATATAAATGATGGGGAAGAGCTAAGAAAGGTTATTGAGGAATTAGTGAATAATAAAACCTTCGAAGACACTCAGATTCCCTTTGCTGTAGTGGCTGCAGATTTAGTAAAAGGAGAAAAAGTAATTATAAGAAGAGGAAAGTTGTTTGACGCGCTTTTGGCGAGTGCTTCAATTCCGGGAATGTTTCCTCCGGTAATATTAGAAAAGAAAATCTTAGTTGATGGAGGAATAGTTGATGTAGTTCCAATAGAAGCAGCTCAGTCGTTAGGGGCAAATTTTGTTATCGGAGTAAATGTGAGTCAAACTATTAAAAAGAGGGCTGAATTTAATAATGCCGTAGACATTTTTTTCCGCTCTGATTCAATTACCTCTGCTGAATTAAGAAAAATACAATTATCTTTTGCTGATGTAGTAATTACTCCTAAAGTTGGACGTTTTCATTGGTCTGATTTTTCTAAACCTGAACAATGTGTTCGAGAAGGTGAAATAGCTGCTCAAAATACTATTTTAGAATTAAAGAAAAAAATGAAGAGGGCAAAGTTAAACTGGTGGAGAAGATTATTTTACTGAAGTTTCTTTATTTTTCTTTTCTTTGATCTTGGAGTCAGGCTTTTTGGAAATTTCTTTTTTTCCTTGCCCTTCCATTGAGGAACTGGCTAATCTTTTCTTTTCTGATTTATAATTACTATTTCGATTATCTGTACTGTAATATCCACTGCCTTTTAATATAAAGTTCCCATTTTTGCTTATTAATCTGTAAACTTCTCCATCACAGCTTTTGCATTTTTCAAGGGGATCTGCTGTAATGGATTGGAATTTTTCAAAAGTATTCCCACATTTTTTACATTTATATTCATATGTTGGCATAATCAGATTTCCCTTCTAAAACATCTAACTGTATATTTTAAACAAATTTAAATTTTTGTCAAGGGCATTTTTCTTCCGTTTGTTCCGCATTCTTGCGAAAGCAGGCAACAGGAATTTATTTTCTTTATGTTATTATAACTGAACAATCTTTTATTTTTGACCATCAGAAAAAAAAGAAATAAGGTAGGGAGCAGAAAAATTATTAAAAAAATTTTAAATATTTTTTAAAAAATCATTGACAAAAAAATATTTTGGTGTATTATGTGTATAGTACACTAATACATTTAAAGGTATCTTTACTTAAAGAATTTAATATAAAGGTAGGAGTATAATCTAATAAAATAAATTAAAAAGGAGAAATGATTATGTGTAGTAAATTTAAAGTTATTGGTCTAATTGTAGCTGTATTCTTATTATTTGCTTTTTTATTTAATTTTGCCTATGGGAATCCTTTATTGGAGGTAATTCCAGAAAAGGTTATCGGAGTTTTGGAACTGAAAGATGAAGAATTAATAGAAAGTTTATCTGAATTAGATTTAGCAGGTTTTCCACCTGGAGGGAAAGAAAGTAGCGAATTGCAAGATTACAGAATGACCAGAGAAGAGATAAAAGAGGAATTGGGATTTGACGTCTTGGACCCGTTATTTTTAGAGAACATCTTTTCCGGTGGTGCAATTCTCTCTTGTTTGGGTGTTTCTGTAGGAGGAGTCCCTGAAGTGTTACTTGCTTTATCTCCTTCTGATAGTCGTGCTTTTACTAAATTTGTGGGAGCTATTGAGGCGAAAAAGGATTTAGAAGAAGAAGTATCGAATTATAAAGGTATTGATATAGTAAGTATAATTCTTCCTAAAGAGGCAGATTTAGAACCTCTAAGATCTATTTCTTACGCTTTTTTAGGGGATACCTTAGTTATTGGAGAGAATTTATCACCGGTTAAAAAAGCTATAGAAGTATTTCAGGGAGAGAGTTATTCCCTTCTTGAAAATTTAGAATACAAAGAACAAAAAGTGAAAACCAACAAGAAAGTAGAACCTTCAAGTTTCTTTTTCTGTTTGTTTGGTCAAGAACTCTACCAGGTGTTAGACGAATTAACCGAAGTGGTTGAAGAAGAAGAGTTAGCTAAAACTTTGAAGGATTCTCGGGATTCTTTAGAGGATATGGGTACTATAAGTGGAGTAGGCGGTTATCAGGAAAAACAGTTTAAAGCCTATATGATTGCTCAAATAGCGGAAAAATATGTAGGTGTACTTAAAGAAACAGATATAAGTAATCTACAATCACTCTCTATGTTTCCTAAAAATACATTCTTCTATCTTGGTGGTATATTGCCCCTTACCTGGGAAGAGATTAAGGAAGATTACATAAGTGAGGATCTTCAACTTGATTTAGAAAAAAATGTTAAACAAGTTCAGGAAAAAAGTGGAGTTGACATCGAAAAAACTATTTATTCCTGGCCGGCAAAAGAATTTAGCTTAGGGTTTTTTGATACTTCCGCAATTTTCCCTAAAGCGGGGGTAATAGTCGGATATTCTTCAGAAGAAAAACTTATTCAGAATCTTTATCCTGCATTAGAAAACTTTGCTCCTATGATGGGTGGTACATTAGTAGACAATCAATATGAGGGAATAAATTACAAAAGTCTACCTAACCCAATGTTTCCCTTGGGATATGGAATTGTAGGGGATAGATTTGTCCTATCCAGCGGTATAGCGAATATTATAGATGCTCAAAAAGGAGATATGACCACTTTGGATAAGCTGGAAGCCATAAAATATATGCTTTCTTTTCCTAAGGTTTTTTCTCTATTGTATATAGATATGAATTTTGTGAGTGAAATTGTAGGAAGATTTATGCAAATGTCAGTACAAGAAATACCGGAAGGAGCAGAAGAGACCGAAGGGGCAAAGAGAAAAGAATCCTTAGATGCTGTATTAGAAGGTTTAAGTAGTCTTGAAAATATTTTATTCTGGGCGGGCCTTGAAGAAGATTACTCCTATGCCTGGTTTGAGATTAATTATAAATAAAGAAGTATGAATAAGGCATAAAACACCCTGGATTTTAAAAATTTGTAATTCTTAAGGTTTATATGATAACATATGAAAGTTATTTTAAGAAATATATTTGAATTAATTGCTCGGAAATATTATTAATTCATTTATAATTAATTTAAATGAATATTTAAAAAAGTTGAAAAAGGCAAACTATCCGAAAGGATAGGGCGCAAAGTTATGGGTCTAAAATATTTTATATTATGACTGCCAAACTACCAGCTTTTATTTGTTTTGGGAGATGAACCAAATGACAGATAGTGATAAAACCAAAGGGCAGCTGTTAAACGAACTAATAGATTTGCGAAAAAAAATTGTTGAATTAGAAGAAATAAAAAATTCCCCAAAGAGTACAGAAAAACAATTAAAAAAATCTGAACAACTCTACAATTTAATATTTAAGAATTCCAGTGATATTATTGGTATTACTACTTTTAGCTTGAATCCAGTATATATCTATATCAATCCTTCGATTAAAAGCATCGGATACAAGCAGGAAAAATTACTCGGGAAATCTCCTTTTGATTTTATACATCCCGATGATATAAAAAAATTATTTCCGCTACTAAAGAAATATATGAATGCTAAAGTAAAAAGGCTCCTTACTGGTAAAGAATCTACTATTACTGAGAGAATTGAATATCGTTTTAAAGATAAAGATGGAAATTGGCGTAATTTTCAAACTACTGGAAATATTGTAGGAAATCAACTACTTTTTACCACCAGAGATATCACTGACCAGAAGAAAACCGAAGAAGCCTTAATTAAAAGCCAGCAAGAATTTGTTAGTCTATTTAAGAGTAGTCCCGGGGCCTTAGTTTATACAGACGAAAAAAGTAATATTTTATATATAAACCCCCGCTTTACTGAGCTTTTTGGTTATACATTAGAGGAGATTAAAGGTAGAAATATTGATGATGGCATGATTCACCCCTCTGATAAAATAGAAGAAGGCAAAGAGCCGGGCGGGATAGCAAAATCTAAAGGTTATTTTAAATATGAAACTATCAGGAAAAAGAAAGACGGAACTTTATTCCCCGTCTCAATATCTGGCTCCCCAGTTATAATTAACAACCAGACAAAGGGAGCATTAGGAATATATATAGATATTACCGAACGCCAGAGAATGTTGAAGAAATTAAAAAAGAATGAAGAGAAATATTGCAATCTTTTTGAGAATATGCCCGGAGCTTATTATCGTACAGATAGAGAAGGAAGTCTTATAATGATAAATCCGGAAGGGGCTAAATTATTTGGCTACAATTCTCCCGAGGATATCTTAGGGAAAAATATAGCTCGGCATTTATACTTTGCTCCAGAAGAAAGAAAAAGGTATCTTAAAGAGTTAGAAAAGAATATAGGGAATCTTAAAAACTTTGAACTAACTTTAAAAAAGAAAGATGGCATTCCTCTGATTATCTCTGATACCAGCCATTTCTATTACAATGAAGATGGGAATATTGCTGGAGTAGAAGGCATCTTTGTGGATATCACCGAACGTAAAAGAAATGAGCAGCTCCAACAGGTCTTATACAATATTTCCAAAGCTGCCAACTCATCCATATCTCTTAAACAACTTTATAAAATTATCCACAAAGAACTAAATATCCTCATCGATACCTCAAACTTTTATGTTGCCTTAGTTAACGAAAAAGAAGATAAAATCTACTATCCTTACCATCAAAATGAGATGGATGATAATTTTCCCATCCTTAACTTTAGTACTTCAAATAACCTTACTGCTTATGTTATAAAAACAGGAAAACCCCTGCTTAATGATAATAATCAATATGAGGAAATGGTAGCTCAAGGAATATTAACCGCTATGGGCACCATTACCGATGAATCCATCTGGTTAGGAGTCCCCCTAGAAATAGAAGGTAAGACCATCGGAGCCATGGTAGTTCAAAGCTACACCAATCCTAATCCCTGCTCCGAAAAAGATACTAAGCTCTTAGAATTCGTCTCCTCCCAGGTAGCTTCTGCTATCGAGCGTAAAAGCTCTGAAGAGAAAATCGAACACCTAAGCCTCCATGACTCCTTAACCGATTTTTACAATCGGGCTTACTTCGAAGAAAAATTGGAAAGGTACAACTTTCCCCGTTACTACCCTCTAAGTATAGTAATGCTCGATATCAATGGGCTGAAAGTTATAAATGATACCTTTGGTCATTCCGAGGGAGACCGACTCTTACAACACTTCTCCCAGGTGCTTACTTCCGTCTCCCGCCAGGGAGACATCCTGGCCCGCATCGGAGGAGATGAATTTGCCATTCTTCTTCCTTCTACCACCTCAGAAGAAACCAATAAGTTTTGTGAGAGGATCAAAAAGGCTTGCCAACAAGATAAGATCAAGCCCATCTACTTAAGATTGAATATCTCTTTAGGTCATACCACACAGGAAGGAGAATATAAAGATACCGATACTCTATTAAAAGAAGCAGATAAGAAGATGTATCAGGATAAACTCTTCAACGGTAAAAGCAGAGAAAAACATTTCTTAGAAACCTTCCGTATTGTTCTTGCTGAACGGGACCCCCATACCTCTGATCATTCCCAGAGACTTCAGGAGTTAGCTTTGTCTTTAGGTAAAAAAGTAGGACTTACCGAGTACCAATTAGGAAACTTAAAACTCTTAGCCTTACTTCACGATATTGGTAAGATCGGTATCCCGGATAGTATCCTCTTTAAAACCTATATTCTAACCCCTTCCGAATGGGAGAAGATGAGAGAACACTCTCGTATAGGTTATCGTATGGCTAAGAACATCCCTGATTTTACCCCTATCGCCCAGGAGATCCTCTATCACCATGAACACTGGGATGGTAATGGTTATCCGGTTGGTCTAAAAGGAGTAAGGACTCTCCTTCTTTCCCGCATCATTTCTATTATCGATGCCTATGATGTGATG
>DAOUWX010000158.1 GCA_030666935.1 Atribacterota bacterium
AACCGCTTCTTATTTATTAGCTAAAGAAAATATAATTGGATACGAAGATTGTATTATTGATATGGAAATTTTAGGGGAGTGATATTTGGAATCATTCTGCTCACTAAGATGTTATACGCTCAACATTAAAACAAGTAAAGTCTTACGGATAAAATTTTAAAGCAATATCGAAATCGGTTAATACAACAGAGATATAGTCCAAATACCCAAAAGATTTATTGTATTTACTTTCGAGATTTTTGCTATTTTTTCCGGGATATCGAGTTAGAAAATATTAATCCGGAATAAATAAATACCTATATACTGGATTTAATTAAAACAAAAAATGTTAAGCCGCATATGTTGCGTCATAGTTTTGTCCCACAGGGATCCCTTCGGGGCAAATCATTTGCTTGAACAAGGAACTGGTTTAAGGTATATTCAAGAACTACTCGGACATAATAATTTCAAGACTACTTAAATATATACGCACGTCTCAAAAAAGGCTATTGATAGAATTAGGAATCCTATTGATGATTTTTTTGAACAAGATTAGTATAATTGTAAAAGAAATATATAAACAATAGTGCTTATACCGCCAATTTGGGCGGATAAGAACAATGGAATATACACATACGTTAGCTGTTATTTAAAGAAGCGACATTACAATACATATAAAAAGGAAATATGAAGAACTCAAAAGATAGTATAAGAAAATTTGTAAACTACCTTAACAACCCAAATGAAGATGGTGGATATTGGTTGCCTAATATTCAAAGACCATTTGTTTGGAAAGAAGAACAAATTGAACGATTGTTTGATAGTATTTTACGAGAATATCCTATTGGAACATTATTGATTTGGAAAACAGATAGCAATTTGAGAAGAAGAAAATTTGTTGACCTTTATAAAAAAACAATAAAATTAACAGATTATTATATTCCTGTTGACAATAAGCAAAAAATGTTAATATTGGACGGTCAACAAAGATTGCAGTCGTTATTTATCGGCTTAAAAGGAAGTTATGATAAGAAAGAATTATATTTTGATATTTTCAGTGGTGATTTAGTTGCACCCGAAGATATGAGATATAAATTTGAGTTTTTAGATGGTGAAAATCTTGAAGCACAATGGATAAAACTAAAAGATATTGTATTTAGCAATAAAAAAATACGAGAAATTAAAGAAGATATTTATAGTAAATTTACAGACTTGCAAAATGACAAAAAAGATAGAATTGATGATAATATTGATGCAATCCGTGAGACTTTTATAACACAAGAAAATGTATTATTTCAACTTGTTGACAGTATTGACAGACCGAGTGCATATGGTGAAGATGATATTGTTGAAATATTTATCAGAGCAAATGCAGGTGGAACACAATTAGGAAAATCAGACCTATTGTTTTCGCTTCTAACTTCAAGTTGGGAAGAAGCTGACGAAGAAATGGAAGATTTGCTTGAAAAGATTAATAAAACTGGATATAAGTTTAATAGAGATTTTATTCTTAAAACCTGCTTGTCAATTTTTGGAAAAGGTGCAGCCTATAATGTTCAAAAATTTAGAGATACTTCCACACGAAAAAATATAATTGATAATTGGGATAAAATTTCATCAGCAATTAAAGATGTAAAAGATTTTATCTATGGGAAAACATTTTTAAAAACTGATAAAACATTACCATCATATCTGACATTAATTCCTGTAATTTATTTTAGATACCACTTCCCAAGTGAATGGAAAAATGTAAAGTATTTAGACACCTATCTTCTTAGAACATTATTATCAGGAGCTTTTAGTGGAAGCCCAGACGGTTTAATTGATAAATGTACTCGTAAAATATCAGAGAGTAAGGCTTTTGACATCAACGAAATGTTTGGAATAATTAGAGCAGACGGTCGAAATCTTGAAATATCAAATGATACCTTATTAAGTATACATTACACATCTAAGGAAATACATTTATTATTTAATTATTGGTATGGATTTAATTATCAACCTGCCTTTACAAATAATCAACCACAAATTGACCATATTTTCCCACAAAGTGCATTAAAGAAAATTAAAGACAAGAATCATAATACAGGAAGACTTGATATTTTGCATTATAAGTGGTGGGATAGAGACCAATTTGCAAATCTTATGTTATTGACTGCATCTGAAAATGGAGCAGGCGGAAAATCGGATACTTTACCAAAAGACTGGTTTGATGGAAAATCAGATGAATATCTTGAAAAGCACTTAATTCCCAAGGATAAAAAATTGTGGGAATTGGACAAGTATGATGAATTTATTCTCGAAAGAAGAAAAATAATTGAAGAAAAATTTAAGAATATATTAATAAAAACAACAGCTAACAATGTATATAGTTAATGGCGGTATTGTGCTAACATCAAGCATTTTACATCAAATAAAAGTTGTGCTATATTGAAAGGTTTGTGCTTTGAAATCCGCCACTAACCATATACTTACCGTTGGCTGCCATTTAAAAAGGACAGATTATGGATGAAAATTATTTTATACTTTCAAGAAAGAAAATCCGATGTTTATTTTGGTATTTTGGAATTCTATTAATTATTGGAATAGCATTTTCAATATTTAGTTTGAATCATACTTTTTTCTACAAAGAATTAAATATTACGATGGTTTCTCTAATAGGTGGCGTAGGAACGGCATTAATTGGATCGACAATTTTTTATATGCGCAAGTTGTATAAAGGCTCAATAACTAATGTTCTATCTGAACCTAAAGACAGCAAAGATAAAACTAAAGAACTTGGTCTTTTTGCATACTATTTATTACGCCCTGTTTTTGCAATTAGTTTTTCAATTATCTTTCATATTGGATTGAAAGCAAGTGTTTCAATAGTTACTGTAATAGAAACCAATTTAGCGGAAGGAATGATTTATTTAACGATGATTGCTTCTTTTTTTATTGGTTTTGCAGCTGGTGATGTAGTAAGTAAGTTAGAAGATTACAGTAAGGACATAGTTAATAAAACAATTAAGAGATTATAGTTATGGTAGAGCAAAAAAACAGAAAAGAATCAATAAAAGAATTAGAAAAACTTGCTTCTGTAATTCTTGAATTAAAGCAAGAAAGAAAACTAAGAAGACCATTATTGATTGAGTTTTGTGGTAGTCCAAAATCTGGGAAATCAACAACTATTACATCTTTGAATCAGTTTTTGAAAAGAAATGGTTTTTCTACAACAGTTTTAACAGAAAGAGCAAGTATTTGCCCAGTGTCAAATAAAAAGGACCCTCTTTTTAATATTTGGACATTAAGTTCTGCTGTTGCAGAAATAGTTGATAACCTTGATAGCAAGAAAACAGATATTATTATCGCTGACCGTGCTGTTTTTGATGCGTTATGTTGGTTTGAATGGCTCAATACAAACGAAACGAAAGAATCTCCATATTTAGATAATGATAATTACAATTCCTTAAAATCTTTTATCAAAATGGATTTAATAAAGGATTGTATTGATATTGTCTATGTATTCAGAGCAGACCCTAAAACATCAATTGAACGAGAGTTCTCAAGTCTTTTAACAGATAAAAGGGGCTCAATAATGGAAGAAAATGTATTAAAAAGTTTTAATACTTCAATTGATGATGTCATTAAAAAGTACGAAAATGATTTCAGAAAAGTTATTTCCATTGATACAAGCACAACAGAAACAAATAAACATCCTAATTATGTTAGTTATTCTGTAACAAAGAATATTTTAGATACATTAAGAATGTTACTAATTGAAAAAATTGGGTATTTCAATAAAAACAGTCTTATTGAAAATGGACTATCAGATGGAATCAATAGTTACAACAAAATATTAAATAATATAAAAGTAGAATTTAAAGATAGAGATAAAGTTGAAAAATCAAATATATTTATTCAACCACTACCTATTGCTGTTATCACTAACAAAGAAAGAGATAAGGTTCTTGTTGTAAAGAAAAGTGAAAAAAAGACTTCAAAAGATTCACCAGAAAAAAATAAAGTGCTATTATACATTGGTGGTCATATAAGACAAGAAGATGTGAGACAAACAATTTTAAATACAATTAATAAATCTCTAACTAGGGAAATAAAAGAAGAAATTGGTGAATCAATTAATTTCGAGAACAATAAACCATTTTTAATCTACACCCCAAACTATAGCACTAAAAGCGAAAAACATTTAGCAATATGCTATGTTGTTGAAATGGACTTAAGCAATAGAAAGTTCAAAATAACATCAGATGAGCACGTTATGAAAGCGGGAAAAACAATAAGTGGTCACGTCTTGGATATTGGTGAGATATTGAAAAATGAAGACAAAAATATGGAGAGTTGGAGTGTTGAAATATTAAAGGAAGTTTTCGAAATTAAAAAATCAGTACAACAAAAATTATTCGGCAAGTAATAAAAAGGCAGCCAACAATGTATAAAAATAATAGCCGAAATAGTAATAAACTCAGGGCTTGTAAACCGCTTCAACATTATTATAAATTGAAAGTTAATTGCTCTACCGTCGGCTACTATTCTTATGCTAACCGTTTTGGTGTAAGCTTTTGGTTTTATCGCGTTCAACAATGCAATCAACCTGAAAAATAAAAAAACACGATCGAGTCATTTGAAAATTGTTTAATCCGGGCAAATTTTTTGGCTTCTTAAAATTTAATGGCTGCTTTGTTTCCCTGGCTATCGTTGCCGTTAACCATATTTTTCGTTGTTTTGATCTATTTTTTGCGTGGTATACTGGAACAGTTGTAAATCCCTATACTTCGGGGAAGTGGTTTGTTGAGGGAAGCGTAACGAGGGATCGGAAGGAAAGAAAAAGAAAGAGAATAGGAGTGGGGGAAAAAAGGAGGAGTGAAAGAAAGAAAGGGAGGGAAGAAAAGGTAGGTGTAAAAAAATTTCCTGATC
>DAOUWX010000213.1 GCA_030666935.1 Atribacterota bacterium
ATTTCAGATAAGCTAACTAAGAAATTTATGTCAAATGTTGAGACCTGACCCTAGAGATGTTCAAATGGATAATAAGAAAATAAACCGAGGGCAAATAAGAGCAATCCGGGGAAGTGTCGTTGATGCTTTTTTCCCGCAATTCCTTCCTAAAATAAATTACCAGTTAAAATCCGGTGAAGCGATTATCGAGGTAACGCTTCTTCTTGATGCCAATACGGTTAGAGGAATCGCCTTAACCCCTACCCAGGGGTTAAAAAGGGGAGATGAAATCATTGATATGGGACATCCTTTGCAGGTGCCTGTGGGGCGTGGATTATTGGGACGAATGTTTAATGTTTTCGGAGAACCGATTGATGGAGGGGATGTTTTAACACTTGAAAAATCAGTTCCCATATACCAAAAATCTCTTTCTCTTGCCGAGCGGACTACTACGGCAGATATTTATGAGACCGGGATAAAAGTGATTGACGTTTTGGCTCCTTTGGAAAAAGGCGGGAAAGCAGGTTTGTTTGGCGGTGCCGGAGTCGGCAAGACGGTTCTGATTATGGAAATGATTCATAATATGGCTTCGGAACATGAAGGGGTGAGCCTCTTTTGTGGAATCGGCGAACGCTCCAGAGAAGGAGAAGAATTATATCGGGAAATGATAGAAACAGGCGTCCTGAAAAAGGCTGTCCTGATGTTTGCCCAGATGAACGAACAACCCGGTGCCCGGTTTAGAGTAGGACATGCTGCTTTAACCATGGCAGAATACTTTCGTGATAATGCCAAGCAGGACGTTCTTTTGTTAGTTGATAATATATTCCGCTTTGTCCAGGCCGGGGCAGAGGTTTCCGGTCTTTTAGGCGAATTGCCTTCCCGGGTAGGGTATCAACCCACCTTGGCCAGTGAGATTGCTGACCTTGAGGAAAGAATTTGTAATTCCCCCACCGGGTCCATCACCTCAATTCAGGCTGTTTATGTACCGGCTGATGATTTTACTGACCCGGCAGCAGTTCATACTTTTAGTCATCTTTCTGCTTCAGTGGTGCTTTCCCGACAGCGCTCCAGTCAGGGTTTGTATCCGGCTGTGGACCCCTTAAAATCAGCATCTAATATGCTTACACCGACGGTCGTTGGTCAAAGGCATTACCAGATAGCCCGGGAGACTAAACAGACCTTATCAGAATATGAGGAATTAAAGGATATTATAGCCATGCTGGGTTTGGAGGAATTATCAAAGGAAGATCAGAGAACGGTCAATCGTGCCAGGCGATTGGAAAAGTTTTTAACCCAGCCATTTGTTACCACAGAACAGTTTACCGGCAATAAGGGACGACGGGTTAGTTTATCCGAATCATTAGATGGATGTGAGAGAATCTTAAATGATGAATTTGCCAGTTATCCTGAGCAATCACTTTATATGATTGGTTCGATAGAAGAAGCTAAAGAAGAAGTTAAAAATGATTGATTTGAAGATATTATTACCGGATAAAACATTTTTAAAGAGGGAAGTCAAAAAAGTAACGGCGGAAGCAGAAAACGGATGGTTTTGTCTGCTGCCCAAACACGTTGATTTTACCACTTCCTTAACCCCGGGGATTTTGATGTTGACTACACCGGAGGGGAAGGATATTTTATTGGCCATCGATGAAGGAATCCTGGTTAAATATGGAGAAAAGGTAATTATTTCGACCAGGAATGCGATAGAAGGAGAAGATTTAGGAGAACTAAAAGATAGAGTGGAAGAGATATTTATAAAAACAGACGAGAGAGAGAAAGATGCCCAAACTGCTTTGAGTAAATTAGAAGCAGATTTTGTAAGAAGTTTTTTGAACCTGGAGGCACATGAATAATAAGGAGAATCCAAAAGATATAAAGCAAAGCTTTATCGAGAAAATCAAGAGAAAAGAGAAACGAAAATTAAGGGCCCAAAGAAAAAAGGGTCAGGCTATCTGGTTTGGCCTGGGCTTGTTTGGGGTTATTGGCTGGTCAGTGATGGTCCCTACCTTGATTGGAATTGCTTTTGGTATTTGGGCTGATAGGAGATGGCCGGGCTCGATTTCCTGGACTTTGACTTTTCTCTTTGCGGGGATTATTCTTGGCTGTTTAAATGCCTGGTACTGGGTAGAGAAGGAAAGAAAAGAAATTGAAGAGGAAAACAAAGAATGAGCATTAACATTTACAGCTTATTGTATTTATTAGTCGGCCTGGGATTAGGACTATTTTATTTCGGCGGTTTATGGCTGACCATTAAAAATATGAATCAAGCTCGTTCACCGATTGTATTAACCCTGGGGAGTTTTATTTTAAGAACCGGTGCCGTTTTTTTAGTATTAATCTATGTTGCCCGCAAGGGGGATTGGTTCAACATTTTTATTCTACTGGTCGGGTTCATTGCTGCTCGTATTTTTTTAAGCAGAAGGATAGGAAAATAAAAAAACAGGTTAAAGCAATAATATTTGAATAGGGGGTGGGGAATTAAAAAATGGAAATAAGTCCGGATGCAATTATTATATTTCAGTGGAATGGAATCCATATCAATGCCACTATATTTTTTACCTGGGTGGTAATGATTTTATTAGTTTTTATCAGCTGGCTGGCCACGAAAAATTTAACTATTGGGCCTAAAATCAGTCGCTGGCAAAATTTTTTGGAAGTGATTATTGGCTACATTCGGCAGCAGGTGAAAGAAATTACCCAGCAGAATCCGGACCCCTTTATTCCTTTTTTAGGTACCCTGTTTATGTTTATTTCAATATCCGGTCTGTTGACTATTATACCCGGTTTTCAACCCCCGACCGGTTCATTATCCACCACCAGCGCGCTGGCTATTTGCGTTTTTTTTGCCATACCTATTTTTGGAATTGCCAAAAAGGGAGCGCGGGACTATTTTAAACAATATCTGGAGCCCTCTATATTTATGACGCCTTTTAATATTATCGGAGATTTTTCCCGTACTTTAGCCCTGGCGGTGCGATTATTTGGAAATGTGATGAGCGGTACATTGATAGTGGCGGTTTTATTGCTAATCACCCCTTTGTTTGTACCCATTGTTATGCAGGTTTTAGGATTATTAATTGGTCAAATACAGGCTTATATCTTTACTGTGCTGGCAACGGTTTATATTGCTTCAGCAACACGTATAGAAAGTAAGCTAGAACAGATAGATAAAAAAGAAGGGAGTAAGGAAGATGAGTAGTGTTGATATTATCGGTGCAGTATCCATTATTACTGCCGGAATCACTATGGCGATTGGCTCGATTGGACCAGCCATAGGAGAAGGAATGGCCTTGGCCCGGGCGTTGGGAGCGATTGCTCAACAGCCGGATGAGGCAAATACGATTACCAGGACATTATTTGTGGGGTTGGCGATGGTTGAATCGACAGCGATTTACTGTTTGGTTATTTCAGTCATTCTTATTTTTGCCAATCCTTTTTGGAATTATGTTTTAGCTCAGTAGGGGGATTAATATGCTTATAGATTCATTTACCGTTATTGCCCAAATTATTAATTTTTTAATCCTGATCTATCTCTTGAAACGATTTTTATTTAATCGGATTATCAAGGTTATGGATGACAGGGAAATGCAAATCACCGATCAGATGCAAGATGCTGAAACGGCAAAAGAGGAAGCTCAGAAAGAATTGGAAGAACAGCGCAGGATAAGGGAAGAACTGCAGGAAAAATGGAATGAGATGCTTGCTGAGGCCAAGAAGGATGCCCAAAAGAAGCGGGAAGAATTGGTGAAGGATGCCAGAAGCAAACTTGATGAAGAGCAAAAAAATTGGAGTGAGGCCATATTAAAACAACGAACCGCTTTTTTACGGGACCTTCGCCATTTATCCTGTGAACAGGTTTGCCAGATCAGCAGAAAGGTTTTATCTGATTTAGCCGGTGAAAAATTAGAAGATCAACTGATTGAAAATTTCTTAATCCAGCTGGGGAAGTTGACCAAAGAGG
>DAOUWX010000413.1 GCA_030666935.1 Atribacterota bacterium
CCTTACCTTTACCACTGACCTCAAACAGGCAGTAAAACAATCCAAAGTCATCTTTATTGCTGTAGGAACACCTCCTAATCACGACGGCTCGGCTGACCTCACCCAGATTGAAAAAGTAGCCCAACAGATTGCTACCTATATAAATGAATATAAAGTAATAGTAAACAAAAGTACTGTCCCCATCGGCACCGCCTCTAAAATCAAAGAAATAATTATTAAATATCAAACTATGTCATTGCGAGCGACCGAAGGGAGCGCGGCAATCCCTTCTTCTGTCATTCCCGCGAAAGCGGGAATCCATCCTTCTGTCATTGCGAGGAGCGAAGCGACGCGGCAATCCCAACCTACCTCAAAACCTATTCCCTTCGACATCGTCTCCAACCCGGAATTTCTCCGCGAGGGCTCAGCCGTCCATGACTTTACCCATCCGGATAAAATAGTGATCGGCACCGAAAGCCCCAAAGCCTTAAAAATAATGCAGGAAATCTATCGTCCCCTCTACTTAATCGACACACCCTTTGTGATTACCAATCCGGAAACAGCAGAATTAATCAAATATACCTGTAATGCTTTTCTGGCTACCAAGATCACCTTTATCAATGAGATTGCCAATCTCTGTGACAAAGTAGGGGCAGATGTACATCAAATAGCCAAAGCGATGGGTTTGGATGGCCGTATCAGTCCCAAGTTTCTCCATCCCGGTCCCGGCTATGGTGGTTCCTGTTTTCCTAAAGATACCGAAGCTCTTTATCATTTTGCCTCTACCTGCGGATATGAATTTAAACTCTTAAAGGGGGTAATCTCTGCTAATAAGCATCAAAGAGAGCTAATGGTAGATAAAATAACAGGTCTCCTGGGTAACCTAAAAGGGAAAACCATAGGTATCTTAGGCCTGGCTTTTAAGCAAAATACCGATGATATTCGAAAGTCCCCAGCTATTGATATTATCCAACTCTTACTCAAAGAAGGTGCCCAAATCAGATGTTTTGATCCCCTAGCAATGGATAATACTAAAAAAATCCTTCCCGATTTAACTTATTGTCAGGATGAATACGAAACCGCCCGCGATAGCGATGCCCTGGTAATAGCCACTGAATGGAATCAATTTCGAAACCTGGATTTAAATAAAATAAAAAAACTTTTAAAAACTCCTGTCTTCATTGACCTTAGAAATTTGTACGAACCGTCGCAATTGAAAGATTTGGGTTTTATTTATGAAGGTGTAGGGAGAAAATAGAAAAATTACAATTTGAGATATTGTATTTAAAAATTTAATTATCCCCAGTTTGTTAAGGAAATACAATTGTGGATTTCAAGAGTATAAAGAAAAAAATATTTATTTCAATTATTATTGGTATTGCAATTTTTGCAACTCTATCTATCTATTCAGATTTTACTAAAATAACTAAAATATTTCTTATCTTTGACTATAAATATTTGCCTCTTATTTTAATATTAGCACCCCTAAATTATTTTTTTAGATATATTAAATGGGAGCAGTATATATTTGTATGTATTTTATGTTCTATTTTGGCATTTGGCAATATAAATGAAGCTAGAGTTTATGTAATTTTAATACCTTTTTTAATTTTTTTTCACTTAGATTTTTACGAGAAGCGGATATAATAGAACAGAGAACACGTTCCTTCTTTAAAAAGATTAGCCAACGACTTAGGTTCAAAGGTGAAAACTGCAACAGTTATATCTTGTTCCGATGAGAACTTTATGGTGAAAGATAACATTGCCAACTA
>DAOUWX010000034.1 GCA_030666935.1 Atribacterota bacterium
AGACCAAGATACCGTTCGTTTTGATCTGACTGCTTTTGTAATAGCTTGTTTCTTAGGTTACACTATCGGGAGATTAAAGTTTAATTTAGGACCACTTGGCTTTGTCGCTCTCGGTTCAACCGGCGGAGTCTTATTAGCTTCCTTAATTTTAGGGCATATCGGTAAAATTGGCATTCTTAATTTTAGAATGGATAATAAAATATTAGGGGTTATTCGGGAAATTTCCCTGGCCTTCTTCCTGGCGATAATCGGATTAAGATATGGTTTTTATGCCTTTACAGCTCTATCCGGTTCAGGAATTTATTTAGTTATCACTTCTTTGGTAGTTGGTTTAATGGCAGTAATCATCGGTTACCTGGTAGGGAGGTATATATTTAAGCTAAACTGGATTATGTTGGTTGGAGCTATTTGTGGAGGTATGACTTCCACTCCCGGATTAGGAGCTGCCATAGAAGCAGTAGGGAGCGACGAACCGGCTGCCGGATATGGGGCAATTTATCCTTTTGCCCTATTGGGAATGGTCATTTTTTCCATCATTCTACATAATTTACCGATATAGGATAATTTTGTTTGAATTTTAGAAATTTAATAAATTACGCAGTGTTTTCACCGAGAAGAAACAGTAAGGAAATTCTCTGAAGGTATAAACTTTAGCTTGTTTCACCTTTTCTTCTTCTTTTTCTATTTTTCTATTCAGCTCATACTTTAAAGGAATTATTTCTTCTACTATAAAATTATTTATAGCTTTAATTTCTTCAGAAATTTCCCGTTTTTCGACTGACGAAGAAACTCCCTTGATTTTTTTTAATAATTCAATTTTTTTTCCAACCAGCTTTCCAATTCGAATTTCCTCTTTTTTGCTTAAAGACAATTCTTCAACATATCTTTCCGGATTAAATTCCAAATCTCTTATCTTCTTCTTTAGGGCAGGTATCTTAGAATCAAAGGTGCCAGGGGAAGATTTAAAATTAAGGTGTAAAGTGAGGGAGGCAACCAGAAAGTGAGGAGGCTCTACTTTAAAAAATTCTCTGATAATCTCATCGGTTACCAGGTCGTATTTTGCTCCTCCAAATCCGTGAATGAAAAGATCAGAAATAAATAGTCGATTGTATAAGGTTAACAAAAGGGCTTTGGGTCTTATTTTTAGTCCCTGTTCCTTGAGGAGGGCTTTTAAGGAGAACAAAGACTTAAAACCGTCTTCTTCTATAAGAAATATTTTGCCACAAGCATTATTATAGAGATAGTTTTTTTCTTCCTCTCTGAGAATAAAAATTTTTCTCCTCTGGTCTCCCTCTCCCCAAATCCAAAAGGGGATCTCGATAAGATTTTCCTTAATCATTAAATTGGGTGAGGGATGTACCCGATTTCTGATTTTAAATAATTTTCTGTATTCATTCAATTTATTATTATAAATTTCAGAAAAGGATTTAATGTTTTTGATAATTTCTAAAAAGAAGGAGAGAAATTCATCACTATCACAGATTTTAGAAAAAGGAATTTCCAGATAAGCAGGCTCAATCTCTTGCTCGTAAAGTCGGCGGGCTAAACCGAGAAATTCTCCCAGGTTTCCCCTTTTATGATTTTGTCTGCAAAAGCGGGAAGAGTTTTCCAGGCATCGGGCAAAATTTTTGAAATTGTTTAAGATATCTTTATTTTCTGATTCCGAGAGTTTAAGCCTATGGATGATGTCCCGATTAAATTTACTGATTTGTTCCAAAGAAGGGCAGGGATATTCTTCGAAGGGAAGGTTTGGGGCAAGGGCTGAAGATAAAAAATTAATTTCTTCTACTCTTAAATTACCTTTTGAATGGAGAACAGGCAACAAGAGATTAAGGTCTTTACAGATATCATTATCCAGGATAATATTTAATCCCAAAGATTTATCCGGAAGGGGAGATTTTATAAGGTGGTTTAAAAAGATATTTTTAATCCATATCCCGGGATGAAAAAATACCGGTTGGTGTCCGCTCTGGATAATAAATTGGTAAGCGGGGTTGATTTTTTCTTCAATATCAGGATCAAATTTTTTACTAAATTTTAAAGCCCTCTGAATAACTTCTTTTCGGCTCTTTTCCCTCACTTCCCTAAAAGGCTGATTAAGAATTGCAAAGGAATACCGGCTAAAAATTTTCTTATTCTCTTCTAAGAGAGAACCGATCTTGTCCCTTGAGGGAGAGAGGAAAATCTGCTTATCTTTTTGGGGGACTTTAAAAGACAATCTTTCCATTTACCAAAGTGCCTCTATATCCTTAATGCCGATCTCTTCCTTAGAGATAAAAGGTTCGGCAAACTCTGTGCCAATAAGATTTCCACAGTAACGGTTAGAATTTAAAACCCATTCAAATAGTTGATGGCTTTCAGGAGAAGGCCCAAATTGTGATTCATAGCACTTGATAGATTCTATCTTCATCTCCATCACTTTACTTGTATCCATAATGAAAGAAGGTCTAAAATTTAGTTTTAGATGAGAAGCAATATAATAATATATTTTCTTTACATAAAAGGGCCTGCCCTGCATCTCTGTTTTGGTGAGTTTTCCGTAAAAACGGGCAGCGTCACAGATCTTTGAGGCAGCAATATGGTCCGGATGGGCATCTATCCAGTAAGGGGCAAAAAGGATATCCGGCTGAATTTTTCTGATGACTTCAGCTAATTCCTGACGAACCTCTATTTCATCCTGAAGATATCGATTGGAAAAATCAAGCGTAATTCTCTCATCAATCCCTAATATCCTGCTTGATTTTACACTCTCTTTTTTTCTGGTTTCCGGATCCCCATGAGGAGTAGGCTCTCCATCAGTTAAATCCACAACAGTTACTTGATGTCCTGCTTCGGTAAATTTTAATATAGAACCACCCATTCCCAATTCCACGTCATCGGGATGGGGGCCGACAGCTAATATATTAAGCATTTCTCACCTCACTATCTATGATTTTTTGGTAATAGGTCAACCTCTTTTTCGGGTCGTCAAGGTAATTACCAAAAGTACGGTCTTTATCTTTATAGATCATACTAATCGGCAGCTCTTTTACAGTCAGATTGTTTTTATAAGCCTGAATCCAGAGTTGAAGAGGGAGGCCATATCCTTTTTCGGTTAATTCTAATTTTTTCAAGCCTTCCATCTGATATACCTTAAACCCACAGAAAGAATCGGTTAGTTCGTAGCCGGTTATCTCATTAATTAGCCCGGTGATTTTACGATTAATTGTATATCGGTCTTCGGGTGGCACATCCATCTGTTTTTGGAAAGATAGATAACGAGAACCAGATATTATTTCAAATTCCCCCTTTTTAATCTCTTCCAAAAATTGAGGGATTAATTCCGGTTCATGTTGTTCATCACAATCTAAAGTCAGAAGATATCGATAATTATTATCCCGGGCAAAATTAATTCCGTCGATTAAGGATTCGCCGTATCCTTCGTTTTCTGAGTGGTTTATAATAATAAGTTTCCCTTTGAGTTTGGCACAAGAAGCAATCTCCTCAACAATCTCTTTGCTTTCATCAGTGGAGCCATCATTAACCACTAACAGGTCTTCCGGTGAGTATTTTCTTACCTCTCTTAAAACATTAAAAATATGTTTCTGTTCATTGTAGATAGGGACAAGAATAATGCTTTCTGTTTTTGCTTGATTATTTATCACATTGTTCATGCAAAAATTTCCTCATTTAATTTAATTAGGACAAATTTTGTTAATCCAAAACTATACGCTAAACGCTATACGTGATACTAGTTTTGTATTTTGTATTTAATACTAACGACTATTCACTATTCACTAACGACTAATTATATCTCTCCCACTACTGCACGGGCAATAGAAAAGGAGTGGTCATTTATTCTTTTAAGGATATTGATTAAATCCAAATGAACCCCGCTGGTCTTTTGGGAAAGTTCTATCCCCACATTTAATCGGTTTATATGGGTCTTGCGTAGATTTATTTCTAATGAATCGATGTATTTTTTTTGGTCGAGTACTTTTTGAGCCATCCTCTGGTCCTGGAGAGCAAAGGCCCCGATAGTATTTCGAAGGTTGTTGTAAACCTCTTGATGCATATTTCTAATCTCTTCTACCCCTTTTTCAGAAAATACCAGACTGTGGTCTATCTTTTTTTCCACCAAAGGAATCAGATTTTTATCTATTAAGTCTCCAATATGTTCCAGGTCATCGACAATGTACAATAATCTAAATACTTCTTTAGAGTGTTCCTCAGAGAGGGTTTCAAAACTTATCCTGGTTAAATATTTGGTTATTTCTCGAGAGAGATTATCCACAATCATATCTTTTTTACTTACTTTATCCAGCAGTCTTTCATCATTATCGATAAATACTTGCATAATACCCAATACCATTTCTTCCACTGCATTGGAAATTCGTAATATCTCTTTGCTGGCCAGATAGAAGGCAATCTCCGGTGTTTTAAGAGCACCAGAATCTAAAAATTTAGGTTTTTGCAGTGATTCTACTTCTTCAGTTTTTGGGATAGTTTTTTCTAAAAATTTGGCGAATCCTCCAGTAAAGGGGAGAAATATCAGAGCAGTACTGATAACAATTATGGCATGAGCATTAACAATTTGTCGAGCAAGGTTTGTTGAGGTCTTTTGGACCAGTAATATTAATGATGGAGCAAGGAAGAAGAATACGATAACTCCCACAAGTTTAAATACTAAGTTAGCCCAAATAACTCTCTTTGCACCCCTGGTTGCCCCAATTCCTGCGAAAAAGACAGTCGTACAAGTTCCTAAACGTGAGCCTAAGATTATGGGTACTGCCAGGTTTAGCGATATTAAACCTTGCATAGCCAGCGAAATAGTTAAACCCATGGTAGCGGTACTGCTTTGGATTAGGCTGGTAAATAGCATACCAGATAATAGAGCCAATAAAGGAATGTGCTCTAAATTAGTTAATGTTTCTTTAAAAAGAGTGTGGTCCTTAAGAGGGGCAACTGATTCTGACATCACCTTCATACCTAAAAAAATAAAACCTATGCCTAATAAGATATTACCTATAAATCTCTGTTTTCTTTTTTTCCCCAAAAGCTTTAGGCCAAAACCAAGAACAATTATTAAAAAGGCATAATCTGAAACTTTAAAGGCGATTATTTGATTAGCGACAATAGTGCCTACACCGGTTCCGAGCAAAATGCTTAAGGTTTGACTCAGGCTCATAATCCCGGTATTTACCAAACTTACCAACAGAGTAGAAGCGGCGGTGCTGCTCTGGATAGTTAAAGTAATGATAATACCGGTGAATAAAGCGATTAATTTATTCTTGGACAGGGTGCTCAGGAACTGTTTTAATTTATTCCCGAAAGTACTCTTTAAGCCTTCACTGGTAATTTGCATCCCATATAAGAAGAGAGCCAGACCGCCAATTAAACCCATCACCACAAAAAACATGTTATTCTCCTTTTTTATATGCTTCCCAAATGAAATTTCAAATATATTTTAGAACAACCCAAATTGAATTAAACAAAACAACTTGATTGTATAGGAATTTCTTTTTTGTAAAACCCTGTTTAGTTGATATCACTTAGCAGGGCAAATAAAATAGTTGTGTCCAAGGAATGAATTGAATATCTTGTATTTATACTAACGACTAATTTATTTCAGCTTTTTATATAATACCCCGAAAGAGCAAATTTGTAAATTATAATTCTCCATGAAATGATATTGAAAAACTAAATACAAATGGTAGAGATTTTAAAGAGAACCATTTTATTAACCGGGAATTAACCCCTTGTATCTGATTTATTCAGATATGCCAGTTAGTGAAATGGTTTTTTATTTGATCAAGAAAGGAATATTTATGAAAGCAGATGTGGTTATTGTTGGCGGCGGAGTAAAAGGATGATTTTATAGGAGTCCTGGCTCTATCTACCAGCATAAAAGAATTATGGTAAATTTTGTCTTTAAATATTTAAGAAATTGGGTTATAATTAAAATAACCCAGCATACTTTTTAGTAAAGTAATTTAAACTTTTAACAGATAACTTCAATCGTGATTTATTAACTACAAATTCTTCGCTGACCTACTACCAGAATAGTGTTAGATACTTGAGGGAGAATTCTATCAGTTCGATATTATTTAGGATGTGGGCAGGTGTTTACTGACTTACTGATAGAGCTGTTCAACTTCCGTTCTTGATACACTCTTAAGGAATAGCAATTCTGCACGATCTACTAATTTAAGATGGGGGTGATATATAGAAACAATAAATAGGTATCAGTTAATAAGTTTTAACATTATTAAGGAGGTTATATTTAACCATGAATTCGAGAAAAAGTTTTTTAATTGTTTTAGTTTTAACTCTATGTTTACTATTGTCAGCAGGAACTGCTCTGGCACAACCGGTAACCATAACTTTCTGGCATGCAATGAGCGGGTCGCGCCTTGGGGTATTAGAGTCGATTATCGAAAGCTTTAATGCCACCCATCCTGATTTTGAAGTTAAGCCGCTATTTACCGGCTCTTATGCGGAAACACTAACCAAATATGTTGCGGCATATCCTACCAAAACAGGCCCAAATATGGTCCAGGTTTATGAAGTAGGGACTCAGACGATGATTGACAGTGATGCTATTACTCCTGTCTATGAGATCCCCGGAATGTTGGGAGAGACCTGGGACTGGGCACAATACGTTATTCCCATTACTCATTACTACTCTGTAGATGGAAACCTCTGGTCCATGCCCTTTAACTCTTCTACAGCCATGCTCTACTACAACAAAGATCTTTTCAAAGCAGCCGGACTCGACCCGGATAAACCCCCCACAACCTGGAAAGAGATGGAAGAGTACGGAGAAAAAATCCTGGCAAGCGGAGTAGTAGACCATGTCTATTCCACAGGCTGGCCCAGCTGGATCTACGAACAAACGATGGCTTACCATAACCACCTTTATGCGGATAATGACAACGGACGAGCCGGATTGGCGAAAGAAGTGGTTTATAATGACGAATTTGGACATAAAGTCTTTGACACTTTTATAAGATTGCACGACAAAGGAATTTATATCTACGGCGGAGCGGAATACTCAGCAAATTCAGCCTTTAAGGCCGGTCAAATAGCTATGCTCATTCAATCTACTTCATCACTGGCTGGCATTCTTAAAGCTTCTGAATTCAAGGTTGGCACAAGCTTCTTACCGCGTTTCGAGGGTTACCCGGTAGGGAATTCCGTAATCGGAGGCGGAAGTATTTGGGTCACCAAAGGACAAAGTGAAGAAGAACTTCGTGGTGTTTGGGAATTCCTGAAGTATACCGGCCAAAAAGATATTGCTATCCAGTGGCACAAAGGCACCGGATACTTCCCGGTGAGCGGAGCCGCACTTAAAGCCCTCTTAGATGAGGGATGGTTCTCTGCAGACCAAACTTTCCTTACCGCCTTCCTTCAGATTCTTGCCGGGAGACGGGATACTGCAGCGGCAACCGGAGTTCGTTTAGGACCCTTCGTGGCAATGAGAGAACACTTCAGAGCTGCCTTAGAGAAATCCATCGGTGGTGAGCTTTCTCCGAAAGATGCTTTGGATGAATCAGCAGAAAAAATGAACCTATTATTAAAAGACTACCTGGAACTATACGGCAAATAAAAGTATGACGTAGTTACGGGGGCAAGTTTAAAGCTTGCTCCCGTAGTTTTTTACACCCTTAATATAGCAAAAGGAGAAAGAATGCACGAAGATAGATTCCCGGGACACAAATTTTTACCTTACTTACTTATCGCCCCATCCATTGCTGTAATTTTTATCTTTTTAATCGGTCCTTTTGGCCAAAGTATATATGAATCTTTCTTTGTCTCAACGCCGTTTGGCACGAGAACTATATATGTTGGACTTCGTAATTATATCCGTTTATTTTCTTCCCCGGACTATCTAAACAGTGTTGTAGCTACCTTTAAGTTCGCTGCTTTTGTTATCATTATCGGACTTTCCATTTCACTGGCGATTGCTCAATTACTCAATCAGAAGATCAGGGGAGTGGGCTTCTATCAAGTCGCTCTTATCTGGACTTACGCCATCTCTCCGACAATAGCCGGTGTTATCTGGGCTTCGATGTTTGCGCCCGCCACCGGCCTTATCCCTTATATTGTTTCCAAACTATCTGGCGGATATACGATGAATTGGATGACCAATGGCCAGTTAGCATTATTTATAGTAGCTGCCGCCGCTACCTGGAAAATGCTGGGTTATAATATTATTTTTTTTCTGGCGGGATTACAAAATGTACCGAACGAATTTTTGGAAGCCGCACAAATTGATGGTGCAAGCCCCTGGAAAGCTTTTTGGCGGATAACTTTTCCCATGCTTTCTCCCACTACCAGCTTTTTATTGTTTGTTAATATGCTTTATGCTTTCTTCCAGGTTTTCGGACTTATAGATATTATGACCCGGGGCGGACCGGGAAACGCGACAGAACTCCTGGTATACAAACTATATCGTGATGGATTCATTCATCTGAATACCGGATATGCATCAGCCCAGTCATTTATAATATTTTTTGTAATTTCTGTGGTAGCAATCATTCAATTGAGAATAGTTACCAGAAAAGCTATTTATTTCCGATGAGGTAATATTTTATGAAAAGAAAAACTCGACAGGAAATTTTTGTTCATGCAATACTTATTATATTGGTTATAATCCTGGCTTTTCCGGTTTTTTTCGCTTTGGTTACCAGTACCTTAAGCTTCCAGGAGGCTTACCAGTATCCACCAAAACTTATACCGGGAGACCAATTTGCGAACAATCTTAAAGATGCCTGGGAGCGAGTTAACATAGGAAGGCTCTTTTTTAATAGTACCTTGATTTCAGTAGTAGTCGCAATAGTGAAAACCATCCTGGCATTAATGGCTGCCTTTGCCTATACCCACTTTAAATTTCGCGGTCAGGGTCTGTTATTCTCTCTGTGTATGATCACCCAAATGCTACCTCTCCCCGTCCGTATTATTCCGACTTATCAGTTAATGGCATCCTTCAACTGGATAAATTCTTACTATGCTCTTATGGTACCGTTTTTTGCCAGCACAACCGGACTACTTCTTTTTCGGCAGTTCTATATGACTGTACCTGCAGACCTCCCGGATGCAGCCCGGGTTGACGGGGCAAGCCCCATGCGTTATTTTCTGCAAATTCTGGTTCCTATTTCCAAGACCAATATTGCTGCACTATTTGTTATAGAGTTTATCTTTATGTGGAGTCAGTATTTATGGCCCTTAATTGTCACCACTACCGGTGAAATGCGGGTTATACAAATTGGTATTAAGATGCTCTTGGCCAGTGAACAGATAGCTCCCGAGTGGAATGTTATCATGGCCGGCACAGTGATTGCCATGCTGCCTCCGCTTATAGTTCTTTTGGTTTTGCGGAAAAGCTTTGTCCAGGGAATCGCCATGCAGACAACTAAATAAAAAAGAGTAAGGAGTAATTATCATATGCGTACACATTTGAACTGCGCGAGCTGTATAGTAGATGATTTATGCGGTGCTTTACAGTTAGTCCCCCTAAAGGAAAAAATTAAAAAGGAGATATTAAGGGAATCTTTTCAGTTCTTAGCCCGGGAGTTCTCCACAGAAAAAATTCCCTCTTACTTTATAACCGAAGTCCACAGAATCTTAAAGAGGATATCAGGAATCGAAATCCCTTTTAAGGAAAGAAGAGATAAATGTAACCAGCTGGGCATAGAGATGGCAGAAAAGATTGCCCTGGAAGCAGAGGGGCTGGAGGAATCGAAAAGATTTTCATTTTTGGTGAATTGGGCTATTGCCAGCAACCATCTTGATTTTCGCACAGTAGGAACCGGCTATGGTTTCCAGATGGCTGAAATAATAGAGGAGCTTCGGGTATGTCTTTCGGAGGGATTAAAAATAGACCGGAGAGCTGAAATTCTCCGGATAGCTAAAAGCTCGTCCAAAATACTTTATATCCATGATAACGTCGGTGAAATTGCTTTTGATAAACTGCTAATTCGGGAACTAAGAAGATATGGAGCGTCAGTAACCTCCGCTTTAAGGGGAGGGCCGATAACCAGTGATGCCACTATGGAAGACGGAGAAACGGTAGGCCTCCAAGAGACTGCTTCAAAAATTATTTTAGCCGGGCCCGATACACTGGGTATTTCTCTTGATGAAATGTCTGACCAGCTAAAACGAGAACTTCAGACTGCTGATTTGATAATTGCCAAAGGCCAGGCAAATTATTATGCCTTGACCGAATACAGTTCAAAAGTCCCCGGTGAAGTTGCCTGTCTTTTTAGAACCAAATGCGAGATAGTGTCAAATGACCTGGGAGAAACAGGAAAAATCAATCTCGCCATCTTACTCTAAATAAATACAAGATATTAAGGGTCAATTCACCAGATTTTTTAATTTCAGAAAATTAAACCATAGAAAAAATAGGATTTGTTCCTGTTTAAACTAAGAGCTGAATCTTATTATCATTCTTTATTTTTACATTGCTAATTAGTGTGATAAAATATTAATGTAAAAAAGAGCACCTTAAGTTATTTAGGAGATAACCTATGAAACCTAAAAAAACATATAATATTTTAGGGCTAATAGAGACGAATATTGTGGCTCGTTTAACCTATGAAAATAAATAAAATAACTTTTAAGTCAATCATCCTTGACTTAAAAGCGGAAAAATCTTTCTAAGTCAGGTATAATTGACTTATAATTAAAATACCATTTTAAAGCAGGAAGATGTTGGCTGATAAAGAATTAAGGGTAGCGGCTTTAGACCTTAAATCTACACACATCCCATCTTCTTGCGAATACTTCTTAAATAAATAAGGACAAGTTCTTTTTTTTTGAAAATATTAAAATATGGTTTGAGAACAAAATAAGGGCAGGCCAAGGAAGATAACTTTCTCTATAGCTTGCCCTTTTTTATTTTTCTCTCTCTATTTAATTTTCCCCAGCTCTACCTTCATCCCGGAGAGTTCTTTCTGCACCTCTGTGAAACGAAGAGAACAATATTCTCTGTTCTGCTGATTTAGTGTGGTGATAGTGTTGTGTATCTCTTTAGTATTTTCCAGGAACTGCCGATATCCCTCTTTCTGGGCTACTACTATCTCCTGCATAAATCTATCGATACGAAAGATTAAGAGTATCGATAAGGCGATAGGGAACCCCTGATTGGCGATAATATCCAATATAGTTTTTATATCCATATAACATTCTCCAATTCTCCAATTTACCAATTGGCTGATAATATTAGTTAGCCATTAGATAGTTGACCCGAACCTTTTCCCCAAATCTCCTCCCCCTCTTTCTTTTATGTCATTCCCGCTCCCTTTATGTCATTCCCGCGAAAGCGGGAATCTATCTTTCTTCTCTCCTCCCCCTTGAGGGGGGAGGATTAAGGTGGGGGTGATTAATTTCTTCTCTCTATTTTTTTGACCGGCAAACCGGGTAACAGGTTAACTAAATAACCGAATCAGTCCTATCGGACTGATTCTCATTCCCTCCAGCGGCTGCGTTTGGTAGGACGCACATCCAGATGCAAGAAGTTCTTCTTCTCATAGAATCCAATCCCGTTAAAATCTATATTCTCACATATTTCCAAAAGTTCAATCAAGTTGATATCTTTTACTTTAATATCTGCTGCCAGTCCGATACAGTGGTAGCTGTTTCTTATCCCTCTAATTTGACTATTATATTTCGAGCAGCGGTATCCAGAAGTAATATAAATCGGTCTTTCCAGAGTATTCCTTAATTCTACTAATTTTGCAAGCAGCTTGGGATGCAGCATAACCAGATTACAGCAGGGGCAGGCAAACTCGGATAGCCTGAAATCTTTGGCTACTCTTATATTGTTGATACTATTTAGCATCTGCATGACTATTCCCTCCTTCTACAAGTATTATAAATGTGGGTTTACCAGTCGTGAATAATTCACCGATTGACCAATTCTCCAATTTACCAATTGAGTAGGGGGCGGATTCATCCGCCCCGTCCTTATTTGGGCACGATGCATCGTGCCCTTACATTTCCTACTAACGACTAGTTAAAAGTGACTGCTGAACGATCTTTTTGTCTTTTATTAACTTTCTCTTCAGCAGGGCATCATAGGTTTGCCGATTGATTCTTCCCACATTGGCCTTCATCATTATCTTTACTGCTTTTTCTTCTGTTTTTCTTAATTTGATATTCTTATCAGCCAGTATCTCTATTAGCTTTTTCCAAGCTATATCCCATTTTTGAGTACCATTTCCTATTCCTAATTCCTCTTCTGCCCAGAGCATGGCAGATAAAATAGCTTCTTTAATAGTACTTGCTCTATCTTCTCCTAATTTGTTCTTTAAGAAACCGTAGAAGATAGAGACTAAAGATAATAGTAGGGCATTTAATAGATATTTACTTAAGATTGTTTCGAGCATAAAACAAACTCCTTTCACTCGTTTGTTAATTGACCAATTAAAAATTCGGGTACAAATCCCCCTCACCCTGACCCTCTCCCACCGAGGGGAGAGGGTAGGAAAAGGACCAATCTCCTCTCCCTTCGACAACGAGGAATTAATCCTTTATATCTCCTCCCCCTTGAGGGGGGAGGATTAAGGTGGGGGTGAGTAATTTTTTCTCTGCATAAAAGGGG
>DAOUWX010000047.1 GCA_030666935.1 Atribacterota bacterium
CGTGCCGGTATGGTGGTCCAAATAAAGGTCACTGCGCTTTTGCAGACAAATGATTGATCAAGAGCGGCCTGGGTTAGTAAGCCCCCAAGGTCTTGGTGTTTAACCACTTCAACCAGTTGATGGCTCATCGGTAAATAACGATAAATCGCCTTGGGAATTCCCTCAACCCTGAATGCCGCAATATAGGTTTCCAAAGCATGTCTGCACCCGGCTGAAGGCACGGTTCTGTAATTTCTAAATGCAGAGCTTTTTCCTCGAAGACCTTGAGTTGCCCATAGAAGAAAAGAAAGTTCTTCGAATTTTATTGCCTCTGTAGTATAAGACCTTCTCGATTTCCTTTGGGCAATCGCTGCCTCAACACTTACTTTATGAATTGATTTCCAATCCCCCGGTTTTATAAGATCTATTCTCCTATCTTCAGAATTGCAGGGTTTTTCTGCCGGTGGTGGTTTGATGCCTCTGCTCTGGTCTGTGGTCGAAAAATCAATCGTCTTCCGGATACTGTCTTTAAGAAAGCCTCTAAATTTTTCAGACATAGTAATACTCTCTTTCCTCTCTTTCAATTTTAAGTTAATATTTTGGAAATACATGCATTCGCCCTTATCGGTATTAGAAGGGGCTTAATTTGCACCTCTTGCGAAAAGTTAGAAAAATCAACCTAATTATTGATCACTAATAGCCGTCCCTATTTTATAATTTTTGTAATTATTGTAATTTCCTATTTTGTGAACTTATGAGCATGAACTTCACATTATATTCCTAAAATAATTTACTCAATTTTTCAACAACCTCAGTAATCCTTTTTTCCCGACTCCGCTTTGACCAGTTAACGACTGCTGCTCCGCAAACGGCTGCCCCTTTTGGTTCGCAGATTTTTTTCATTTGCCCAACTGTACGGTTTCCTCCCATCCAGGGAAAAGGGAAAAATTGAGTCACTAAAAAGGCAACCTTTTTACCTTGTAATGATGTAATCTGTGTCAAATAACTGGCCATTACCGATGATAGGGAAAAGGCCTGCACCGGAGAGCCAAACACCAGTGCATCGTATGACCCGGTATCGGGAAGCGTTTCGAACTTAATATCTTTTTCCCCCGGCTGCACTTCGCCGACAACTTTTAGTCGTTCGATGTTCACAGAATGTCCGGCTGTAACAAGTTTTTCCTTAAGCTTCAGGGAAACGGAATAGGTGTTACCAGTTTGAGAATATAAAATAATACCGATCTTCATGATTAGTTCCTCCTTCTGTTCATTTTTTATTATAGTTTACCATCCCATAAAATATAAACTTTTCTGTTTTACTTCATAGACTTTTCAATAAAACGATATTTATTAATTTCCTAATATCGGAATTTAACGAAGTCCGACCAATGGGAACGATTTAGATGATTAAGGAGTTAATTTAACAAACCACATGAGAAATTTCTCCTATAATTGTTAATACGTTATAAGTTTTAAAAATCCTTCTTTTTCAAAAATAAAATTTATGTAGAAGAAAGAAAGGACAAGCCTTTATTTAAATTATTGGTTAGTCCTACAAACAAAGTGTTTGTTCTTTATTTTTAAATTAAATGATGAATTTTTTTGAAAAAAGAGCATTCTTTGGTCATTTTTGATATAATAAAATACAATAAAGCATTATCTTTGATGAGGAAGGTCCTGATATGGATATCATTTTACAGTGGGGATTAAATTTTATTATTATGATTCAACAGGTTGAATCACCATTGCTGGATTCTTTTTTTCGAATTATCACCTCACTTGGAGATGAATTGTTTTACTTGCTTTTCTTCCCCTTCCTTCTCTGGTGTGTTGATTTTTATTTGGGGATACGGGCCGGAATTATATTTTTATTATCCGTTTACGTTAATGCCGGATTAAAAGAGATATTTCAGCAGCCCCGCCCTTTTGATATTTTAGCGGAAATTCAAAAGGTCCATGCCTCGGGATATGGTTTTCCCAGCGGTCATGCCCAGTCTTCCCTGGTTGTCTGGGGGAGTATAGCTTATTGGGAAAAACAAATCTGGATTCGTAATCTTTCTGTTTTATTGATTCTTTTAATTGGATTTTCCCGTATCTATCTGGGCGTCCATTTCCCCACCGATATCCTAGGAGGATGGTTATTTGGCGGACTCATTCTCGGTCTAAGTTATTTTATTTTTTTAAAGATCAAACTCGATTTTATTCAGAAGAATATGATATTTAAAATAATTGGCATTACGCTATTTCCGGTGATCTTATTACAATTTCAATCATCACCGGATATTATCAGTTCGGTGGCTGCTTTGACCGGTGTTGGTTATGGTTTACTCTTTTTTTCTTCTTCTATCGGAGGGATTCAACCGGGGAACTGGCTACAGCGGCTTTTCGGTTTTTTGGTTGGGATTACCGGAATAGGGATATTATATTTTGGATTGAAATTGATACTTCCTTCAGAGGACCAATCTTTCTATCAATTAAGCCGGTTTTTCCGTTATCTGTTATTGGGTATATGGATCAGTTTTGGGGCACCCTGGTTATTTATCCGGATGGGATTAGCCCGTCAAGTGGAGAAAAAATCCTGAAATATAAATTCAAGCAAGAAAGATTATTTATCTGATTCATTATTTTTATCTTGTTACATCCTTTGAGGTCAGGTTTCACGACTTCATGTTTTAATCTACATACCCGATTTAATTATGAAGTTTTCTTCCTTATATCTTCCATTTAATGCATTAGTTAGCGTTAGAAAATGGGGGACTGTTGTCCCTATCTACTAATTTATAGTGTCAGAAGAACCGTCCCCTTGACACGCTTTATTCTTTAACCACCAGTTCCACACGCCGATTCTGGGCCTTCCCGGTAGCAGTTGTATTGGGTGCGACTGGCATAGACTCACCATAGCCTTTTGTAAAAAGTCGAGAGGAAGAAATACCTGCAGAAACCAGATATGACTTTACTGATTCCGCGCGTTTCTCGGAAAGAATTTGATTGTGGTCGGTAGTTCCGTCTGAGTCGGTGTGTCCTTCAATAATCAACTGCATGGCCTGTTCAGACTTGAGCATGGCAATGATTTTATCCAGGGTCGGCTTGGATTCAGCTCGAATGATATCTGAATCATAATCAAAGTTAATTCCGTAAAGCCTTACCCTACCGAATTCTAAAAGCTCACTTGTCATCTGTTCCTGTATCCCGCCTCCCCAATGAGGACAGCCGCCAACATCCTGAGATATTTTTGTTCCGTTCCATATTCCGCCTTGCGAATCTTCCCTTCCTTCATACCACCAAATTCCATAAAACTTTTCTCCGTCGGAGGTAAATACCATAACGGCCGGACCTTTCTGACCTGTTTCAATCCAGGTAAATTTCATGATACGGTCTTCAATGCCCCCGTTTAATATACCTTCATCATATTCATAACAGCCGGTCACTGATGTTCCCTGCTGTCGGAGATGAAAGTCATTATAATTAGTCTCATAGGTCCCGGAAACATCGGCTAAGGGTGTCTTGGTCAGTTGTTTTCCGTAAGCGCGAAAATCCATGAGTTCTGTATATTCGCTGTCACTGTGATTATTTTTAATAGTCAGTCGAACCCACTTTCCGGATTTATCAACTGTCACCGGAAAGCTCTGATTATCCTCCCTATCAACCAGTGACACACTGGCGATTTCCGTAAACCCTTTTATAGGGCTGTCATCGGAAAGTTCAACAATAATGTCCTTTGCGCCACGCCCCTTTGCGTCTGCATAGCCCGTATCAAACTCCAGGCGGTCAAACACACTTTTCTCGGCAAGTTCAATAACTAACACATTATCCGAAATCTTGCCGCTGGGACAGCACCAGCCGGTTTTTGGATTTTCGTCCATAATCCAAATATTGCCCCATGCAGAGCTGTATTCGGGGGATGTTTCTATAAGCAATGCTCCGGAAGAGAAAGAGACCAGTGACTGGTCAGTTGCGTTTGCGCCAATCTCAAATCCAAATATAAAAAATAAACAAACCATAGTAAGTGATACTAAAATCAATTTTCTACTCATAATAGAACCTCCTGATATTAGAGTTATAAGTTTTAAATATACTTACATTACATATACCACATAAGTTTAAAAATCTTTTTTTAGAATATTTTTTATTTTTTCAAAATAATGTCAGAACAACCGTCCCCTTGACATGTCACTGTCTTTTAACTGGTTTTCTTTTTCTTGGCTTTAACTACCAATGATTTTCTCTTTCCGGATTTTTTTTGAAAGACACCTAAAATAATTTCAGCTTCTTTAAAAGGTACGGTTATGAAGGAAAAATTATCGTACACTCCCACTTGGTCAATAGCAGAATTCCTAACTCCTGTATTTTTGATAATAAACTTTACCAGTTTGCTGGGACTTATCTTATCTTTCTTGCCCAATGCCACAAATAGCCTTGTTCTGCCTTCCATCTCTATTTTTCTGTTTCTACCTGACAAATCCTTTATTTCGTTATACAGGCCGGGGTTAAGTTTATCATCAAAACTGTAATTTAGTAATTTAGCCAGTATCTGAGTCGGGTTATTATTATCAAGAAGTTTTTTGGCCCAATTATAGTATGTATTATCTATCTCTTCGTTGTTAATAGCTGTTATATCTTCGGTTATCTTATTTTTCTTTGCTTTAATGATATCCTTAACATTTGGTACCTTTGACTTTTTTATATCAGTCTTTGCTATGCGCTGAATAAACATCAGCTTCCTATATTCGCTCGGTGTAATAAAGGTTATGGCCGTTCCCTGTTTACCTGCTCTTCCTGTACGGCCGATCCTGTTCACATATGATTCTGGATCGTGTGGAAGAGAATAATTAATTACGTGAGTCATGTTGCTAACATCTATACCACGTGCGGCCACATCAGTTGCCACTAGTACATTAATCCTCTTTTTCTTGAACTTATCCAGGGTCTTTTCTCTTTGACTCTGTGAAATATCACCGTGAATAGCATCAGCATCATACCCTCTTTCAATAAGATGACTGACGACATCATCAACATCATTCTTTGTCCTACAGAAAACCAGCCCGTAAAAATCTTCTTCAATATCAATGATCCTACACAATGCCTCAAATTTGTCTCCAGCTTTTACTTCATAATATATCTGTTCTGTAAGATTGGTGGTAAGTTGTTGTTTCTCGACAGTAATAAATTCATAATTCCCCATGTATTTACTCGCTAGTGCCTTGATCCTTGACGGCATGGTAGCCGAAAACAGAAGGGTCCTTTTCTGGGGATTGGTATGTTTCATTATCTCTTCCATATCCTCAATGAACCCCATATTAAGCATTTCATCAGCCTCATCAAGGATCAGATATTTGATATCCTTGAGATTGAGGGTCTTTCTCTTGATATGGTCAATAACTCTTCCGGGTGTACCCACAACAATATGCACTCCTTTTTTAAGGCGCCTCAACTGCTGGTCGATTGATTGCCCTCCATAGATAGGAATGGCCTGAATACCGGAATCGCCTTTTAATGAACTAATCTCCTCGGAAACCTGTATGGCAAGCTCTCTTGTAGGAGTAATAATAAGTGCCTGTACGCTTCTCTCACCGGGGTTTATCATTTCTATTAAAGGCAGTCCGAAAGCAGCCGTTTTACCGGTGCCCGTCTGAGCCTGTGCTATTATATTGGTATCGTTCCGCAACATTACGGGGATTGTTAAGCCCTGAATACTAGATGGTTCTTCAAAGCCTTTTTTGTAAACAGCATCTAAAACCTTTTCAGAAAGGCCGAGATGCTCAAATTTAATTTTAACTGTCATAATTTTCTCCTCAAATTAATTAAGAAATTGGGGCAGGCCCCAGTTTCATCTAACAAGATATAATAACACATATTTACCATAAGTCAATAAACATTCTAAAACTCCTCCCCCTTGCAAGTCTAAGGTGGGTGCCTTACTGAAAACTAATAATTAATTCAAAGGAAAGGGAAAGAATAGGAAAATTAGGATGTATCTCTATTTATTAATTTTGTAATTAAATTTAGCGATGCGTCTACTTTTTCTTTCCATATTGTACCTTTTCTTCATCCCGGTAATTTCTTCCTGTATCTCCCGGCGGAGGCTCTTGGGGGCAAGGACCTCGGCAGAGCTGCCCATTCCCAGAATCCATTTCTTAACTTCGGTTATACCGCTTACCTCGGCAGAGAAGATGATAGAACCGTCGGATGATTTTTTTATCTTCTGAGTAGGATGTCTTAGCTCTTCTTTAGCCCAGCGGGAAACGGGAGGAAATATTTTTACTCTAGTCTTCTGATCTTTTCCTCTTACTACCTGCCAGCTTTTACCCATATAATCGGAAAGTGAAAATTTATAAGAGACAGTAAAAGTGTCTTCGGTAATATCGAGCTCTTTAATCCGGTCTATTCTGAATATCTTGGTCTTTTTGCGCCAGTGGCAGTAGGCGATAAGATACCAGGCTCCTTTACGGAACATCAGGTGGTAGGGGTTTACGGTGCGGGTGGTTATTTCGTCCCGACTGATGGTGTAGTATTTAAGGTGAATCTGTCTTTTGTTGAGGATGGCTTCGTTTAACAGGACGAAGGTTTCACTGTAGTCTTCATAGTCTTTTAATTTTTGGATATTAAAAGATATGGAGTTTTTTACTTCACGGATGTATTTTTTGTTATCCTTCTCCAGGAGGTTTTCAATCTTGAGCAGAGCCAGATGCATATTTTTCTGGTAGGGGAATCCTTTCTGCTGGAGGAGAAAGTTTCCAGCCAGGAATAAGGAAGCGGCCTCTTCACCGGTAAATCTTAAGGGGGGAAGAAAGTAATGTTCATCAATATAGTAGCCGCCATGAGGTCCGGTGGAGGAGTGTACCGGTAGGCCGGCAAGGGCTAAAGTATTAAAGTCTCGATAGATGGTACGGCAGGAGATATTAAGTATTCGTGCTAGACTCTCCACCTGAATACCGGGATGGGTCTTTAAGATAATAATAGTGTTCATTAATCTTTCAATCTTGTTCATCTTTTTTACCTCCGATTAAGAGAATAGATAAATTTTTATAATTATATCACACTGCCCTGACTACTATATGGCAAGAATTAGAAAAAAATTGATAAAAATAATTTTTTTAGTTATTTTTAAATACTTATTAAGAATTCGATAAAAGATTGAGGAAATCTTGTTTTTTCAGATAATTATGTTTTGTCTTTTCCTTTATGGGCTACAAGAATCAACCTTTTTGCCGTATGGTCGTATGGCTCACCGGTTAAATCTCCATAAGCACTGATCGAACTAAAACCACACTCGTTTAAGAGCGCAGTGAGTTCCACTGCTGAATAAATACGATGGGAAATTTTATATTCTTCTTTTTTCCCGTTTTTTATCATGATCCAACGATTGTCAATCCAGCTCCAGTTTTTAGAAATTTTACGTTCTTCCAATACAATATTATTATCTACTTCCTGCCAATTGCGTTCGCAAAATACACGAGCAAGAACTTCCTTCCCCATAATATCAATTAAAAATATGCCTTTATTTTTCAGAGAGCGGTATAGGTTAGTTATAACCCTTTTATCATCCTTTATATCTTCAAAGTAACCAAAAGAAGTAAAAAGATTAATCACCACATCAAAAGTGTTAGGTTTGCAAAAACTCCTCATATCTTCTTGTATAAACTCGACCTTGAGACCCTCTATTTCTGCTTGTTTACGAGCTTTTTCTAAATAACTTTTGGTTCTATCTACCCCTGTCAGGGAAAAACCACGTCGGGCTAATTCTAAGGAATGTCTCCCCGGTCCACAGCAAAGATCGAGAATAGAAGTCCCCGGGTCAATTTTTAACAAAGAAACGATGTTTATCACTTCCTCTTGCGTATTTTCCCAGCGTTGCTTGGGAAATAGAATGGGGGCCCATTTCGCCCAAAAATTATCTTGTTCATGCCATGCTTTCATTACTTGTACCTCCTTATCCTTGTAAATTTACGGATATGCCAATTAATATGTCCGATATATACAACATTACAACTAATAGGTGCAAGCCTTTACAGGTTATATCTTTTAAATATTTTGTAAGTATTTTTAGAAAATAATCTTTTATCTTAATTTCTAAAAGCCAATTTATCTATGATGCTTATACCCCCGGATGTTAATTCTCCGGTTAATGGATTTAATTGACTTCTAAAATTATACATTATTTTCAATTTCTCAATCCTCGCCTTTTGATCGAGATTAACCACTTTTTTATCCACTCCAAAATGTACTATCTTACCACATATTATTTTCTGAGAACTGTTCTCAAATAAAGATTTCTCCCATTCGAGTTTACACTCCAACGATATTGGACATTCCTTTATTCTGGGGGCGTAAATACTTATCGCTGACTCTTTGCTAAATCCCGTTTGCTCAATTTCATCATCGTCAATCTGATTATGTTCTATTGTTTTAAAACATTCTTCTTTAAAATCTAAAGACGGAATATTGATACACCACACTTTCGTACGTTTTATATTTTCATAAGTGTGGTTGGTATCTGTTAAAGCAATCAAAGAATAAAAACCATTTTCTTCCCCGGCGAAACACCCCCATGACCATAAATTAGCATTTGCCTTCCCGTTGGACTTATAGGTAGTGATAATAAAAATTGGGTAGGGTATATTCACCACATATTCTAACCAGGAAAATACTTCATATTGCCCCGGCCATTCTTCTTGAAGATTTTTTGGTTTTTCAATGTCAAATTCGTGTCTAGTCATAATATTTTACCTCCTGTAACAAAAATAATTTTACCTTGAGTATCGTATCATTTACTTATCCCCTTAAGGCTTGAGAAATTGCTTCTCGGATACCTTCTTTGGGTGCTTCACAACCCCACCATATCTCTTTACCATTTATAAATATTCCCCGAGGAATTTGATAACGAGAAAGAATCGACCTTTCATCCGCACAATATTCATGAACTACTACTGACTCACCAAACTCTACGGCAACCTCCCGGACTCGCTGGGCTTCAATGTCACTTGTCGGACAGAAGGTATTCCAGAAAAGATCAACCACTACTTTGCCTGTTATAGGCTTAAACCGAAAGTTTGGTTTTAAAAACCGGGGAGATTCTACTGATTCCTCAAAGAATTTCCCTAAAATAGCTATCGTACCTTTTCGCTCTATCATTGAAAAGCCACACTTTTCGAAAAATGGAGCTGGCATAAACCAGTGATTATGGTAGTATCCTATGATTATTATACCTTTACTACCTTGACGTTTCGCCTCCTCTTCAGCTGAGTTAATTAAGGCTCGCCCTATACCTCTACCGTTTGCTTTTCCCATAACAGTCAAACAGGGAATGACCATTAGATCCCGTCCGATCGGACCCCAGGGACAAATCTCTATAGGCATGATATGCAAAAAACCAACTTGATCATTATTAATTGAAGCAATCTTCACCCGTGAGCCTTTTTTATACATGCTTCGAAGCCAGTCAATTCGTCTCCTGGCAAAAGTATCTATTTCTTCCCTTAACATATGCTCTGATATGTCATTAACATGGGTACAAGTTCCAACAAAGTATTCATCTATCTCATCCATCATGTCATAAATTTCTGCTGATGACATTTGACTAACCTCCTTACTTTTGGTCTCTCCCTCTATTTCTTTTAGTATCTTTCTCTCAACATCGGTATTTCTATAAATCTTGAGATTATGCCAAGGTTATATTTACTATCAGAATTGCTATGTTTCCCAGACAGTACTTTTCTTCAGGGATATTCCTATTTTATAATTCGATAAAATCTGCAAAAATCCTCTTTTTTGGGAAAAAATTTTAACTGTGGGTTTTTGGATTACAGCCGGAGAATGGTTAGAATTCTAAGGATTGATTGTATTGATAAAGAGTTGGATTACTTTTGCTCCACCGATAAATGTCCCTGCCATACTTCCCAGATTGGCAAAAGCCACTACCAGTAAAATTTTAGTAACCCGATTATAGAAAAAATCTTTAAGGGTAGTGATATTCCCCAGTTGTTCGAAATCTTCTACCCGGGGACGCCTGATTAGGGCTTCGGCAATACC
>DAOUWX010000046.1 GCA_030666935.1 Atribacterota bacterium
CGCTGTTTACAATGTGGCTGTATTAACTGTCAGGGTTGTGTTGTAGCTTGTCCGTATGACGCCCGTACTTTAGATTTTCCTGTAATGAAAGTAGATCAAGATTTATGCCGTAGCTGTGGACTATGTTTATCTGTTTGCCCCGCAGGCACACTAACCGCTGAAATAGTAGAAAAATTAGAAGAAGAAAGATGATTTCTTACTAAGTAATAAAAATAAAATCGTACATATAGTTATTACCCAAAAAGTAAATAAAATGGTAATGAGCAAGGAGACGGCATTTATGGCCTTAACAGCATATATCGATTTAACTGAAAAAAATATAAAAATAACGGAAAGTCCTGCAAACATTCTAAAAAAATATTTTGGAAGCAGAGGATACGCAGCAAAAATTCTCTATGATAATGTAGGTCCGGAGGTAGAGCCGCTTAGTCCTGAAAATTTTTTAATATTTTCTACCGGACCTTTCACCGGAACTCCTTGGCCGACAGCTGCTCGATTTACGGTAACTGCCAAGTCGCCTTTGACCGGAGTTTACGGATATGCTAACTCTTCCGGATTTTTTGGACCGGAGTTAAGGAAGGCCGGTTTCGACGCCCTGGTTTTTAAGGGCAAAGCTCAAAAACCGACAATATTAATAATAGAAGACAATAATTTAAGCTTAATTGATGGAGAAAAACACTGGGGAAAGACTACAGAAGAGACAGAAAGAGAATTAAAAAATATCTTTAAAGGCTGCCGGGTTGCCTCTATTGGTCCCGCAGGAGAGAGATTGGTTAAGATATCTTCAGTAATTAATGATTATGGACGAGCTGCTGCCCGCTGTGGTATGGGAGCCGTTATGGGTTCTAAAAATCTTAAAGCAATAGCAGTTAGGGCAAGCAAGAATGTTTCCTATTCAACGGAATTTAAAAAAGTAGCTTTGGAAATGATGAAAAAAGTAGGAACTCATCCTGCATCAAAAAGTCTTAGAAAATGGGGAACAGCGCAGTTAGTCGATCCTAAAAATATCAGCGGGGATTTACCTACAAAAAATCATCAATTAGTTCAGTTTTCTAAGGCGGAAATGGTAAACGCAAAAAGTTTAAACAAATACTTAGAGAAAAATATGGGCTGTTTTTCCTGCCCAATTGCCTGTTCCCGGTTTACAAAAGTGGAGGAAGGTCCTTATAAATGTCGTACTGAAGGGCCAGAATATGAAACTATAGCTGCATTAGGGCCATTAGTGGGGAATGATAATTTAGAAACTATAATTTATGGCAATCTGCTTTGTAATAGATTGGGAATTGATACTATATCTACCGGCGTTGTAATCGCTTTTGCAATGGAATGCTATGAAAAGGGATTACTATCTGATGATGAATTAAATTTGGAATGGGGCAAAGAAGAAACCATAATTGAATTAATTAAAAATATTGCTTACCGTAAAGGTTTGGGTGACCTTTTAGCTGAAGGAGTTAGAAGGGTGGCAGAAAGGATTGGAGGAGGAGCAGAAAAATATGCTATGCACGTAAAAGGTTTGGAACTCCCCAGGCAAGAACCTCGAATTTGCAAGGGTATGGCTTTAGGTCATTCAACCTCTAATAGAGGTGCAGACCATCTTTATGCTCTTCCCACTATTGATTTGACCGGTAATGTAGAAGTTGGTAATAGGTTTTTTCCTGAATGCATGCCGGAAATTTTAGAAAGGACCGATGAAACATATAAACCGGATATGGTGGTTTTTACCGAAGCCTATTGTGCTATCTCTGATGCCCTGGGGGTATGTAAATTCTCTACCACAGAAAATTTTACTCTCTATCCGGAAGATATAGCACGTGGACTAAAAGAGTTACTGGATTATGATTATGATGGAGAAAGTCTTATCAAAGCAGGAGAAAGGATTGTTAATATTGAGCGGATGTATAATTATCGTCTCGGACTTAACCGCAAAGATGATCAGTTACCTGCTCGTTTCTTAAAGGAAGCTGTTACAGTATATGATTTGGAGACAGGAGAACCACTAAAAAAAGGATTAACAGTTAATTTAAAATATATGTTAGATAGATATTACTGTTTAAGAAATTGGAACGAAGATGGAGTTCCCACTGCAGGGAAGCTTAAAGAATTAGGATTGGAAGAGTTGATTAAAGATTTAAAAGAATAAAAGATGATATAAAAGTTACGGAATATGATAGCAATTGAAGATAGATTAAAAAATTATTTTAGCAAAGGGGGATAGGAAGAATTACTATGAGTATACTTATAAAAAATGGTGTATTAGTGACAGCTGAAAAGATGATAGAAAAAGATATTTTACTCGAAGGTGAAAAGATAATAGCCATAAAGGATGAATTTTTATCCAAAGAAATTCCCGAGAAAATTAAGATAATAGATGCTAAAGGTAAATATATACTACCGGGAATAATTGACGCCCATACTCATTATTTTATGAAATCCCCACCTAATAATGTTACTGCTGATGATTTTTACAGCGGAAGTATGTCAGCAGCTTTTGGAGGAGTAACCACTTTTATAGATTACGCTGAACAGAAAAAAGGTCATTCAATAATTGAAGCTTTTATTAATAGACAGGAAGAGGCTAAGGGAAATGCGGCAATCGATTATTCCTTTCATCAATCGGTTTGCGCTCTATATCATAACATAAAGGAAGATTTAAAAGAGCTAAAAGATGGGGGCCTAAATAGTTTAAAGTTATTTACTACTTATAAAGAAGACGGGTCTATGCTCGATAAGGAAAATTGGTTTGAGTTGTTAAAGATGAGCAGGGATTTAAAATTATTAGTTACTGTTCATGCCGAAGATGATGAAATGATAGATCAAATTAAGATTAAATATAAAGATAGAGAAGAATTTCCTCCTTATTTTCATACTCTTTTACGCCCTCCGGAGGTTGAGTATAGTGCAATTAAAGAAATAGGAGACATAGCTAAATTATTAGATACGCCGATTTATATCGCTCACTTATCTTCAAAAAAAGGCTATAGAGCCTTAAAGGAGATTAAGGAAAATGGGGGGAAAATATTCGCTGAAACTACACCTCATTATTTATTATTGACTGATGATTTGCTTAAAAAAGAGGATGCCCAGAAATATTTTATGACACCTCCATTAAGGGATAAAGAAGATAACGAAGCTTTATGGAAGGCGCTTAGGGATAGATATATTTCGGTTATAGACACTGATCACTGTTCTTACACAACTAAGCAAAAATTCCTTTCCAGTAATTGCTTGGATATTTTAGCGGGTATTCCCGGTTCAGAAACACTATTACCGTTAGTCTATAGTTACGGGGTAGGAAGAGGTTATTTTGATGTAAAGAATATGGTAAATTTATTATCTACCAACCCAGCTAAAATATTTGGACTTTATCCGGAAAAAGGCAGTTTAGAAGTAGGAACCGATGCTGATTTAGTTATTTTTGATCCCAAAAAGGAGATTATTATTTCTGATTCCGGGCAGCACACCGCTGCTGGTTATACGCCATTTGACGGTTTTAAGGTAAAAGGGTATCCAATAATAACTATTTTAAGGGGTGAAATCATCGTGAATGGTAATAGATTTTATGGAGAAAGAGGCGGAGGAAAGTTTTTAAAAGGGAAAGAATCGGCTTTGTATTAGGAGGCACTGATTATCGTTATGTATAACATTATTAATAAATCGGTTAAAAGAATAGATGCTTATGAAAAAGTTACGGGTAAAGCGAAATATGGCGCAGATTTAAATTTTGTACATCAGTTATATGCAAAAACAGTATACAGCAAATATCCCCATGCAAAAATATTAAAAATAGATACCAGAGAAGCAGAAAAATTGGAAGGAGTAGTAGCAGTTATTACTGCAGAGGATGTACCGGGAAACAATATTATGTTTGGTAAATTTCCGGTATTGGCGAAAGATGAAGTAAAGTATATTGGTGATGGAGTAGCGGTAGTTGCTGCAGAAAGCCGAGAAATTTCTGAAAAAGCAGTTAAATTAATAAAAGTAGAATACCAGAAATTAGCCGGTGTTTTTAATATAAAAGAAGCTATTGAAGAAAATACTGGAAAAGTACATTCAGAGATAGAGGATAATTTAATAGAACATTCTCATCATCTTTTGCGGGCAGGTGATGTAGAAAAAGGTTTTAAGCAAGCAGAAATTATTTTGGAAAGAACTTATCAGACTCAATTTGTAGACCAAGCTTATATTGAGCCAGAAGCTATTCTTGTTATTCCCGATCCATATAAAATAGGTGTTGAAATTCACGGTTCCATTCAGAACCCTTATTCAATAAGGGAAAATATTGCTGCTGTTCTAGGTATGAAGATTAATCAAGTTAGAGTAGTTCAAAGTACTATCGGAGGCAGCTTTGGTGGAAAAGATGAATCAGTTATGCTAATGGCTGTTCGTAGTGCTGTTATTGCCATGAAAACCAGGCGTCCGGTAAAAATGGTTTTGACTCGAGAGGAAAGTTTTTTAGAAAGCTCAAAACGTCATCCTTTTAAGGCTTATTACCAACTGGGGGCAAGAAGAGATGGAACTATTATTGTTATTGAAGATAAAGTTTATGCACAAGGCGGTGCCTATAATAATAAAGCGATGTTTCTTAATTGGAGAGCCTCAATTCATGCTACTGGTCCATATGCTATTCCAAACGTAAAAACAGATATCTATGGTATTTATACCAATACCGTTTATAGTGGGGCATATAGGGGATTTTCGGCTCCACAAATAGTATTTGCTAACGAATCTTTAATTGATGAATTAGCAGAAGAGTTAAATGTATCTCCTCAAGAGATAAGATTAAAGAATTGTTTAAAACCGGGTGATGAAATGGGAACAGGGCAAATTTTACTTCCCGGGAAAATACCTGCTCCCTTAGAAATGATGATCAAAGACGTTTGTAAAAAAACAGATTTTGAATCTAAAAGAAAAAAATATATTAAGGAAAGAGAAAGTTTCAATCCTATCAAGAAAGGCATTGGCTTATCCTGTACTTTTAGAGGGGCAGGATTAGGGGGAGAAGGTATCGATACCGCAAGTGCTACGGTTACTATTGATTTAGACGGAAGTATTCTTATTCAGAGTGGGTTAGTAGAAATGGGTCAAGGGATGAGAACTGCCCATGCTCAAATTGTAGCTGAAGTTTTAGGGGTTTCCCTGGATAGAATTACTTTTTGTAATACCGATACCTCGGTAACTTTAGATAGCGGCCCCACCGTTGCTTCTCGCGGTACCCTTGCTGGAGGAAACGCCATGCTTATTGCCGCTAGAAAATTATTAGAGAGGTTGCATAAGCGAGCAGCCATAATGTTAGATTGTAATATAAAAGACCTCATTAGTGAAAATAACTTTATTTTTAATAGTTCCGATAAGAGTAAGAAATTAAACTTTAAAGAAGTAGTCGAAGAATGTTTAAAAGGACAGGGGTTTTCTTTAAGTGCTCAGGGGTGGTACACCCCGGGACCGGAAAAATTATCTTCGGAAACCGGAAGAGGTAATGCTTACCCTACCTATTCATATGGTGCTTCAGTGGTTGAGCTTAGCGTAGATACACAAACGGGTAAAATTAATGTTGAAAAGATTACTGTTGCCTACGAGATTGGCAAGGCTATCAATCCTCAAATTGTTAAAGGTCAGTTATATGGGGGAATTTTACAGGGATTAGGCTATGCGATTATGGAGGAAGTAAGGGATAAAGATGGACATTTGGAAACTAAAAACTTTGATAATTTCTTAATTCCAGGTTCATTTGATGTGCCGGATATGGAAGTAACTATTTATGAGAGCGATGATCCGGTTGGTCCATTTGGAGCAAAAAGTGTAGGAGAAGTTGGAGTAGAATTAATGGCACCGGCGGTAGCTAATGCTCTGTATAATGCTGCTGGCAAAAGAATTAGAGAGCTTCCTTTAAATTTGGAAAGAGTATTATTAGGTAAATCGTTGAGAAAATAAGGGGGAGGAGAATATTTGCAAAATTTTAATTTTATTAAACCGGATAATTTAGAAGAAGCCTGTGATTTATTAGTTAGATATAAAGATAGAGCAAAATTAATTGCCGGAGGGACCGATTTAGTTATTGCTTTGAGAGAAGAAAAATTACCAAATTGTTTGGAGATTATTATAGATATTAGCAATTTAGAAGAATTAAACTATATTAAAGAAGAGGGGAAATATATAAGGATTGGTTCGGGGGTAAGACATGCTGAAATTGCAAAGAATAAATTAATTAAAAAATATGCAGCCGTACTGTCTATGGCAGCTTCGGTAGTAGGTTCACCACAAATTAGAAATAAGGGGACTATAGCTGGCAATATTATTACTGCTTCTCCGGCCGCTGATACCATACCGGCTTTAATAGTGTTAGATAGTATATTAGTAGTAAGAAAAGGTAAAGAAAAAAGAAAGATATTTTTAAAAGATGTATTTGAAGGAGCAAATAAAGTAAATCTTGAAAGTGATGAAATAGTAGGTGAAATATTTTTTGAAAAATTATCCCTTGATGCAAAATATGATTTTATTAAATTAGCCAGAAGGAATGCAGTAGATAAATCCCGAATGAATATTGCTGTTGTAGCTCAGCAAAACAAGAATAAAGAGATTATAGATATAAGGATATCTGTTGGTTCTTTAACCCCTATTCCCGGGCGATTCAAAGATGCCGAAGATTTGTTATTGGGGGAAATTCCCACTCAAGACTTGATTCAAAAGGCAGGAAAAAAGATTGCAGAAGAGATGATTAAAAAATCTGGCTATCGTTGGTCTACAGAATATAAGGAGCCGGTAGTTAAGTCATTAATCGGTAGGGCTTTAAACAGGATATTGGAGGTGGAATAATTGGCAGCAAAGAAGATAGAACTTAATATTAAGGTTAATAATAAGGATTACAAATTATTTATTGCTTCTAATAAACGTCTATTAGATGTTTTAAGGGATGATTTAGGATTAACTGGGGTAAAAGAGGGATGTGCAATTGGTGAATGTGGTGCCTGTACTGTTATTATGAATGGTAAAAATGTCTGTTCTTGTATGATTTTAGCCGGGCAAGCTGAAGGGTCAGAAATAATTACTATCGAAGGATTGGAAGGACCAAAGGGAGAGTTACATCCTTTACAGGAGGCCTTTATAGAGACAGGTGCCGTACAGTGCGGTTTTTGTACTCCGGGAATAATTTTGAGCAGTTTAACCTTGCTCCGGCGCAATCTTAATCCTACCGTAAAAGAAATTAAGGAAGCTATTTCCGGTAATTTTTGCCGTTGTACCGGGTATAAACAGATAATTGAAGCAGTTCAGTTAGCTGCTGAGAAAATGAGAGGGGGAGGAATGTAAGTGGCCGAAGTAATAAAAATGCCGAAGTTAGGCTTGTCCATGCAAAAAGGGACAATAGTGAAGTGGTTGTTCAAGGAGGGTGAGCGAGTAGAGAAAGGTGAACCATTACTCGAAATAGAGACAGAAAAAATTGTCAATGAGGTAGAATCGCCCATAAGCGGGATTTTATTAAAAATATATGTTCACGAAGGAGAGACTGCCCCCATTTTGACTCCTTTAGGAGTAATCGGTAGAATAGGTGAAAAAATAGATATTGATAAAGAGAAAGATGAAGTAGAGGAAAAAGAAAAAAACAAAGATGAAAATATATCAGACGCAAAGGAAGCTAATAAAAGCAGCAAATCTGAAATTATATTAGCCGGAGAAATAAAAGCCTCTCCTATAGCTATAAAATATGCTAAAAAAGCAAATATTGAAATTAGCAAGATAAAAGGAACGGGACCGGGAGCAAGAATTTTAAAGAAAGATGTAAAAAGATATCTTCGCGAGAATAATATGCCTATTTTAGAAGAAGAAAATTACGGTAATGAAAAAATTTCTCCTTACGCCGATTGTTTATCTAAAGAAATGAGAATCGATATAGATAAAGTTAAAGGGAGTGCACCGGGAGGAAGAATTATAAAAAAAGATATAGAAGAATATATAAAATTAAATAATTTCAAAAAAGAAAATCTAACGGAACAGGATGAAGACAAATTCGGTAAGGATATTGGCAAGCGAATTCCCTATGCCGGAATGCGCAAGATAATTGGGGATCGACTCTCTCAAAGCAAATTCACTGCTCCCCATATTTATTTCACTACTTCTATAGATATGTCTAAAATTCAGAAATTGACAGATTCTTTTAAGAAGACATCCACCTCTAATATATCCATAAATGACTTTATAGTCTTTGCTGTTGCTAAAATATTATCCGAACAACCCAAAATAAATTGTTCTTTAATTGGTGAAGAGATTATTTACCACAAAGATATAAATATCGGAGTGGCAGTCGCTTTAGAAGAGGGACTTATAGTCCCGGTAGCGAGAAGTGCAGATAAGAAAAGCTTATTAGCTCTTTCTAGGGAGATAAAATATTTTATTAAATTATCTCGGAAAGGGAAGTTATTACCTGATGATTATAAAGGAGGTACTTTTACTGTTTCTAATTTAGGAATGTATGGAATAGAACAATTTACTTCAATTATTAATCCCCCGGAGGCAGCAATATTGGCGGTGGGTGCTGCTAAAAAGGTACCTATTGTGATTGAAGAGGAAAGTAAGGATAAGATAGAAATTCGTTCTATAGCGAAGTTCACCCTTTCAGTTGACCATCGGTTGATTGATGGAGTGATAGCAGTGAAATTTTTAAATCAACTAAAATATTATCTTGAATTTCCAGAGGCAATCGTTTTCGAAGAAGATGCTTCGAGTTTACAAAAGAAATAGCAAAGTTATTAAATGTTTGCAACCCAAAAAACAAACAAAATTATAACTAAAAAACCAAGATTTATTATAAATTTATTTTCAATACACCATATAAAATATTTTTTAAGATTTTTTGGGGAATAACATAATACAGGAAATAAAAAAATGGCAAAAGAAGTTTTGGTAAGATATTTTAATATTATTAGAGGAATAACAGGTAAAAGCGAAGAAAAAATTAGGTTAAGTGATGAAGCAGTACTATCAGATTTACTTATTCATCTTGTAGGTATATATGGGCAATCTTTTGACAAATATATTTTTAATGACAAAGGAGAACTAAATTCCTATATACACATTGCCAGGAAGGGCCAACTTAATACGGTGAGCTTAGAACAAAAGATAGATGATGATGATGAATATTATTTATTTGTTGCTCTATCCGGTGGATAAGTTAATTTGAATCAGTAATACGAATATATTGAGCATTTTTTTATAATATTGAAATAGTCCCGTTGCCTCATATAAAAAATGTACTCGGAAGTCTTTACTTTTTATTTTTTTTGTTTTATAATGGTTATGTGGTTATAACCACTTCCTAACGGGAGGGCATTGGTTTTAGATGTTAAATAATAATCCTCTTTTACATGTGCAAATCGAAAGAGCTATTCAAAATAAGGTCAATAATAGAGAATGGTCTTACGATGAGAAAATTCCTTCGGAAAGAGAACTTTCCAGGATATATAAGGTGAGCAGAATTACCATCAGAAGTGCCCTTGATGACCTGGTAAGGAAAAATGTTCTCTACAGAATTCAGGGTAAAGGAACTTTTGTGGCTATTCCCAAAGTAGAACACAAAATAAGCAAACTTTCCGGATTTACCGAAGACATGAAAAAACAGGGATTTGAACCCTCGACCAAAATTATTAAGAAAGAAAAAATCTTGGCCACCAAATCTATTTCTGAAAACTTGAGCGTAAACATTGGGGAATATATCTATTATATAGAGAGAATAAGGTATGGTAATCAAGAACCCTGGATTTTTGAAAAGAATTACTTTCCGGAAAAATATTGCCAAAATCTAATCAGCATGGATCTTAATAATAAATCAATTTATACAATTTTAGAAAATAAATATAATATTCAACTTGAATATGGAAAAGAGATCATCCAGGCAATATTGATTAATCCTCTGGAGAGTGAACATCTGAAGATACCGGTCGGTTCTGCCGGTTTATTAATGGAGAGAATAAGTTACGATATTAATAATAATATTGTTGAGTGGTCGCAAAGTATATGTAATGCTGA
>DAOUWX010000018.1 GCA_030666935.1 Atribacterota bacterium
AGAGATTTAGCTGCCATAGTATTCGGAGAAAAATATGAAATTCTGCAGGTGCGTTCACCAATAGAAGTAGACTCCAAGATATATGATTCTTATATTGGGGAATATGAGCTTATGTCAGATTTTATTGTAACGATTACTACAGAAAATAATCGTATTTTTGCCCAGGCTACCGGACAGAATATATTTGAAATTTACCCCGAATCTGAAATGAAATTTTTCTTAAAAGCCTTTGATGCTCAGATTACTTTCATTAAGGATGAGCAGGGCAAAGTAACCGAATTGATTATGCATCAGGCAGGGAAAGATATGCCTGCAAAAAAAATTAAATAAAAAATGGTTTAAAGAGGTGAACATAAAATGAAAAAACAAAAAGTGCGATTATAGGAGGAATAGCGGGAGCGATTGGCGGTGGTTTGGGAGCCTGGATAGGAAGTTCGATGGGTTTTCATCCAACACTTTCAGGATTATCGGCAGCAATTATCGCCCTTGTTGTGTGGGGAATAGTCAAACTCATTTGGAAATAATGGCGTCCTTAAAAAATTAAAGGAGGAAGGAAAGATGGTTTTTAAGACAGTTCTTAAATTTGGAGTTATTGGCTTAACATGTTTTATGTTAGCTATTATAGGAGGAGTAAATATGGTAAGTTTTGCTCAAACAGAGGTTAATTTTGAAGATAATCTAGTGGGCATCTGGCAGGGGAAGCTGGAGGTTCCAGGAGTGTCATTGAGAATAGTATTTAATATTACCAAAGATGCAGAGGGAAAATTGACTGCAACTATGGATAGCCCTGATCAAAGAGTAAAAGATATACCGGTAGAGGAAGTTACTTTTAAAGATGGTATTTTGCATCTGGAAGTTAAATCTGCCGGAGGTTTTTTCGAAGGGAAAGTTCAGGAAAATTTTTTAAGCATTGAAGGGGAATTAAATCAGGCAGGGCAGTCTTTACCGCTTATGCTTGAACGGGTGGAGGAAATAGCCAGGATTAATCGCCCTCAAGAACCAAAAAAACCTTACCCTTATAAAGAAGAAGAAGTTACTTATGAAAATAGGAATGCAGGAATTACACTTGCCGGGACCTTAACTTTTCCATTTGAAAAAGGTCCCTTCCCCGCAGTTTTGCTAATTACCGGTTCCGGTGCTCAAGACCGCAACGAAACAGCAGCAAATCATAAACCATTTTTAGTATGGGCTGATTATCTTACTCGTCTGGGAATTGCTGTTCTTCGGGTAGATGATCGAGGAGTAGGAGGTTCAACCGGCGATTTCTTGCAAGCAACCAGTGAGGATTTTGCCGGTGATGTGCTTGCCGGCATAGAATACCTCAAGAGTCGTAAGGAGATTGATCCACGACAGATTGGTCTTATTGGCCATAGCGAGGGTGCAATAATTGCTCCAATGGTGGCAGCTCAATCCCCGGATGTCGCATTCATCGTGATGATGGGAGGAATGGGCTTAACCGGAGAGGAAATTTTATATTTGCAGAGTGCTCTCATTTTAAAGGTAAATGGAGTAAGTGATGAATTAATTACTAAAAGTCGTGCTTTACAAGAAAGTATCTACACAGTCTTGAAAATAGAAAAAGACGATGCAGTTGCAGCAGAGGAGCTCCATAAGATTATAGAGAATGCGAAATTAGAACTAAGCGATGAAGAAAGAGAGAAAATATTATTTGGAGCTTTTATTGAACCGCCAATTAAGTTAATACCCTGGTACCGCTATTTTCTGACCAATGATCCTAAAACAGCATTAGCGAAGGTGAAGTGTCCGGTACTGGCAATAAATGGTGAAAAAGACCTACAAGCTCTACCTAAAGAAAGTCTCCAATCTATAGAGGAGGCTCTTATCGCAGGAGGGAATAAAGACTATACTGTGAAGGAATTACCCGATCTTAATCATCTGTTCCAAACTGCTCAAACCGGAGCACCTTCGGAATATAGTCAGATAGAAGAGACTATTGCACCGGAAGCATTAGATTTAGTGGGGAAATGGATTTTAGATAGGACTGGGGAGTAGTTATTATGAAAGATAAAATTATTGAAGTGGGTAAAATATCTAAATATTTTGGTGAAATTAAAGCTGTAGACCAGATAGATTTTTACGTGAAAGAAGGAGAAATTTTAGGATTTCTCGGACCTAATGGTTCAGGAAAAACAACTACAGTAAGATTGTTAAATGGAGTTCTCTTTCCCGAAAAAGGCAATATAAAAGTTAAAGGCTTAAGTACAATAAATGATGGCAATAAAATTAGAAAAATTACCGGGGTGCTTACCGAATCAGCTGCCTTATATGAAAGTATGTCTGCCCGGGAAAATTTAGAATTCTTTGCTCATTTATATAATATAAATCCTCGGGAGATACCCAAACGTATCGATTCATTACTGGAGGAATTTGGACTTAGTAAAAGACAAAAGAATAAAGTAGCAGAATTTAGTACCGGAATGAAAAAAAAGTTAAGTATCGCCAGAGCCCTGATAGACGACCCGGAAATATTGTTTCTGGATGAACCTACCACCAGTTTAGACCCGGAATCTGCCCGGGATCTAATTAGTTATATTAAAGAATTAAACCGGGAAAGAAAACTTACAATATTTGTCTGTACTCACAACCTTGCCCAGGCAGAAGATTTTTGCAAACGTTTTATATTTTTGGATAAAGGAAGGATAATTGAGGAGGGCACTTTGGGGGAAATTGAGAAGAAATACATTACCTCGGTGGAAATGGAAATTGTTTATCAGGGTGGGATAGACGATGCCTATCTTAATGATTATAAATATAAAAAATTAGATTCAGATAAAATTATTATAACCATTGATAATAAAAAACAGGTACCCCAATTTATCAGGGAAATTTCCCAAAAAACAGATATCTATTCAATAAATACTTTAAATAGTAATTTAGAGAAATTATATTTTGAGGTTAGGAGGGTTTATTATGAGAATGCAGGCAATGGCAGCAATAATTAAGAAAGATATAAAGAGTATTTCAGATAATATACAGATATGGTTGCCTCTAATTATTTTACCATTAATATTTGTGATAATTATTCCGACCGTGCTTATTATTTTAGCCAAAACTCAAAATATATCAGCGGTAAATGGGATAGATCTAATTATAAAAACTATAGATAAATTTCCTGCCCATATGGAAGTTCATACTTTTTCTGACATAAATCAGAAGGTATTGTTTTTGGTGCTAAATTCTATGTTCATCCCCTTTTTCCTAATGATCCCAGCTATGATTTCCAGTACAACCGCTGCCTGTAGTTTTGCCGGGGAAAAAGAGAAAAAGACCCTTGAAAGCCTACTTTATGCTCCCATTAGCGAGAAAGACCTCTTTGCTGCCAAGATATTAGGTCCTTTTATCGCCTCTACCGCAGTGACTATTTTCTGTTTTATCTGTTATGGTGTTGTGGTAGATGTATTAACTTATGAGATATTCGGAAAATTAATATTTCCTCGTCTGAATTGGTTAATTGTGGTTTTTTGGCTTTCACCGATTCTTTCTATCTTTGCAATATTTTTTAATGTGTACATATCAGCCCGGGTAAAAGGTTTTCAAGAAGCATACCAGCTTGGTGCACTGATAGTTTTACCTGTTGTTGTCCTGCTCTATTCACAGCTAACAGGTTTGCTCCTTTTAAACAATATTATATTATTTTTATTCGGTTTGGTTTTACTTATAGTCAGTGTAATACTTATTGTTAAAACGGGTAAATCTTTTACCAGAAATAAACTTTTCTTAAGTCAGATAAAATAAATAAAAAAAGGAGTAAATAAAATGCAAGAAGCTCAAAATAAGGTGCAAAATATCGTACGTCTCATTTTAATGGAATTGGAGGTAATATTATGAACACGAATGAATTCGTTATCAACACCCAGGGGTTGAGTAAAAACTATAATGGAGTACAAGCGGTCAAATCGCTTGATCTTAAGGTTCCCAAGAACTCAATCTTTGGATTCTTGGGGCCAAATGGAGCCGGGAAGACGACTGCCATCAAACTTTTACTTGGACTGACGCGTCCCACGTCCGGCAGCGGCTCAATTTTCGGACAAGACATCATTAATGATAGTGTAGATATTCGCAAGCGGGTTGGTTATCTGGCCCAAGAGCCCCGCTTTTACGGGCATATGACCGCCCGGGAAACGCTCCGCTTCAAAGCGCGCTTCTACTATCGCGGACCGGCAGCCGAAATTGAAAAGCGTATCACCGAAACATTGGAGCTGGTAGGCTTGTCTGACAAAGCTGACCGTCCCATTAATACCTTCTCCGGAGGGGAGCGCCAGCGATTGGGCATCGCCCAGGCTCAAATCAACTACCCTGACCTGTTGATTCTGGATGAACCTGCCGCCGCACTGGACCCGATGGGTCGACGTGATGTGCTGGAAGTGATGGAACGATTACAAAAGTACTCCACTATTTTCTACTCCACCCACATCCTTGATGATGTTCAGCGGGTAAGTGACTCGGTTGCTATTGTGAATTACGGTGAACTTGTGGCTCAGGCATCCATCCAGGACCTGTTAGCCGGGAGCCAGGGGACAATCTACTCCCTGGACATTGAAGGTGAGGCTAACCGGGCCCGGACTCGAATTGCCGATCAAGCATGGGTATCCGGTATAGATGTCACTTCTGCAAAGGGCCAAACCACCTGGCAGGTAAGTGTGACCGATGATGAGGTGGCCAAAGCTCAATTGCTGCGCCTGGTGTTGGCGGATGAGCAGCTCACCATAACCAGGTTTGGTCGCAAGACCTACAAACTTGAAGAGATTTTTATGAATATAGTACAAGGAGGAAATCATGGCTAGTATGAATAATTTACAATTACTTGATGAAAGGGGTTGGCGTCAGGGATTCGCCAATCTGTTTTATAAAGAGAATGGAGAATGGAGGTACACCAGTCGCTGGTGGATGCAAAGTTTGCTTTGGCTTCTCGTTGCGAATGGCTTTCTGGCGATGGTGCTTTGGGTAATGCCAGTTATGGACCCTGAAGGAATGAGTGATGTGGGCAAGAATTTTGGCTTGGTCACTTTTATGCAGTTGATGGCCAAATTGCCGCTGTTTGCTGTTATTGTCATTACTCAAGGGGCGGTCATCAATGAGAAACAGTCCGGCACCGCGGCCTGGATATTATCCGCGCCCGTATCGCGGAGTGGATTCATCCTGTCTAAACTCATCGCCAACGCAATAGGGTTTCTAAGCATAATCATCATTTTGCAAGGGCTGGTAGCCTATGTCCTAATATCACTGTCTGAGGGCAGCCTGTTACCGCTTGGCCCCTATCTTAGCTACCTGGCTTTGCTTGGTCTGAACTTACTGTTCTATCTGGCTTTAACCTTGATGTTGGGCACTTTTTTCAATACCAGAGGGCCGGTATTAGGCATTGCGTTTGGGGTGGCTATCTGGAGCATGTTAGGCATGGGTAAACTCTTCGCCGGCTTTATGCCCTGGCTTGTCTTGATTTTGCCGGAGGCGCTGCCTGATTTGCTATCGGCATCGGTACAAGGGGGATCAATGCCTGCAACCTGGCCTGTCTCCATCATTGCTATGTCTCTGTATACAGTGTTGTTTATTGGGCTGGCAATCTGGCGTTTCAACCGTGAGGAATTTTAAAGTGGTATAATTATACCAAATAAGTTACTTAATTACCGAGCATTAACAACGGTTCTATTTTTTATTAAAAAACTATATATCTTTGAAAAAATAGAACCGTCCCCTTTTCCCTAAAATAGAAAAATAAAAAAGGAGAATGAAAATTCAATGAGAAAATTATTATTAATTTTGGGAGTAGTTATTGTAATAATCATTTTGTTTATTACAATCAGTAAAATTTTATTTGATAAAAAGGTTATAAAAGAGGTTGGCATGCTGACCGAAGAGGGCAGTAAAGTTCAATCCAAAACATTTAACTTTAATGATCTTGAAGGATTGCCCGAGCCTGTCCAAAGATATTTTAAATATGCTTTAAAGGATGGGCAGGAACATATTAGATTTGTAAGATTAAAACAAGTTGGTGAATTCAGGATGAAAGAGAATCAATCCTGGATGCCCATCAAGGCAGAACAATATTTTACTACAGAAGACCCGGCATTTATCTGGCGGGTTAAATTTACCATGGCGCCTTTTATATGGATTGAAGGCAGGGATATGTATTATCAGGGTAAAGGAAGTATGCTTATCAAATTACTTTCTACCATAACAGTTGCCGATGCAGCCGGAAGTGAAATGGATATTTCCTCATTGATAAGATTTTTAGCAGAAGCACCCTGGTTCCCCACTGCTTTACTTCCCAGCGATTATATTGAATGGAAAGAGATTGATTCTAATTCAGCCCAGGCGGTTATCAAGGATAATGGATATACCGCCTCGGGAATTTTTACCTTTAATGAAAAAGGGGAAATTATTAAATTTGTAACCAATGACAGATATATGGAGGCTGACGGTAAATATTTTAAAGAACAGTGGGGAGGTTATTATAGAAATTACCAGGAAATTGAAGGGATGAAGATTCCCATAGAAGGTGAAGTGGAATGGAATTTATCTGATAAAGATTTACAATATGCTAAACTCAAAATAACTGATATTCAATATAATATTGCAGAAAAATATTAAAGAATATTATAAAACTTATTAAGTTATTAAAAAAGTGAAAATATGACAAAATATTATGAACGAGAATTGTTATCTGTCATACCGTCATAATAATAAAAGTTGAGGTAAATGAAATGAAGAGAATAATAAAAAAATATTTTATGAACGAAAAATTCATGATTAGATTTATCAGCCTGCTCACAGTAGGAATAATTTTATTCACCCTGGTATGGTTTTTAAGTTATTATTTTTTGCCCGAAGGTTTTTTGAAGGGAAAATCAGTTGCAGTTAGGATAGTGGGGACAGAAGCTTCAAGTACCTTGCTTGCAGAATGGGGGAAAATCGTAGGATATAATCTCGGAGCCGTGTGTTTACTCATTTTGGTAAATTTAATTTTATGGTTTGACCTCTTTCCCTTAGGTTATATTACCGTTTTTGGAAACCTCACATTGTATAGTATATACATGGGGACAAACTCGTTTGCGATATCTATGCCTGAACGAATGGCGCCATCATTTGCTATATTTACCCGTTCCGGACCCTATGAGATGATAGGATTCCTTCTTGTGGCGGCTGCAACTTATAATCAATCTCGTTTTGCACTCGCAAAAGAGTCTTACCGTATTACTTCGGTTCCACGATTATCGTTGGAACAATGGATTGGATTAGGATTTGGAATAGCAATTATCCTTTTAGCTGCCTGGCGTGAAGCAGCTATGATCATGGCAACGTAATGGGTGAGTAGCGAGGGTTAGATCATGTATATGTATTTGATAAAGAATAATCATAAAATTTAGAAAAAAAAGTATTAATTTTATAAAATTGAGCTAGTAGACATAATTTAAAATAGAAGACCATCAAAGAATTAGCGTATTTTTAAGGAGGTTGTTCCGGAATGCCTTATTTTATTTACCAGAAAAAGAAAATATATTATCGTGAAGAAGGTAAAGGTGAATTATTAATTCTTTTACCTGGAAATACGGCTTCATCTGCTGTGCATAATGAAGAGATAAATTATTTTGCTCAGAAATTTAGAGTTATTTGCCCCGATTATATTGGATACGGAAAGTCAGAAAGGGTTAAACATTTTCCCGTAGATTTCTGGTGGGCTAATGCAAATATGGTGGTTGAATTAATTCATAGTATAAAAGCAGATTATGTTATTCTTGTCGGGACTAGCGGAGGTGGAATAATTGCTCTTAATACAGCCATTATAGAACCTCTATTGGTAAAGGCTGTTGTTGCTGATAGTTTTATGGGTGAATATTTAGATCCTATTTGGATAAAAACTGTCGTAAAAGAAAGAGAAACTAAAACAAATGCACAAAAAGCATTTTGGAATGCTGCGCATGGCGATAGTTGGGAAGAAGTTATTAAAGCAGATTCATTAATGCTAACCAAAGCAGCTCGTTTAAGTAAAAGCCTTTTTAAACAGAGATTAAAAGAAATAAAATGCCCGGTTCTTTTAACCGGAAGTTTATCAGATGATATGATACCGAATATTGAAAAAGCTATGTGCAATGTAGCGAAGCAAATATTTTCGTCAAAAATAGTATTTTATCCCACTGGAGCTCATCCCTTGATGTGGAGTGAGCGTGTTAAATTCAGAAAAGAAGTTATTAACTTTATTAATAGTTTAGAAAGATAGAGTTATGTATTAGAGAACAATTTTTTAATATTTATTAAAAGGGGGAAAATAAAATGAAAGTATTAGTAGTTTATAATTCTGTCCATCATGGAAATACAGAGAAAATTGCAAAAGTAATTGCGGATGAACTGAAGGCAAAGATGGTCAAACCGACAGAGGGGGAAGTGAATAGATTGTCGGAATATGATCTAATTGGTTTTGGTTCCGGAATTTATATGAGCAAACATCATGAAAGCATTCTACAGTTAGTGGAGAAGTTACCGGCAGTGAAAGATAAAAAAGCCTTTGTTTTTTGCACCAGTGGTTCTTCAAAAAATTATAATAAGCCTTTAAAAGAAAAATTAACAGCAAAGGGGTTTCAGGTAGTAGGAGAATTTTCCTGTAAAGGTTTTGATACTTATGGACCTTTCAAGCTAATTGGCGGTATAAATAAAGGCCGGCCCAATGAAGAAGACTGCCGAAAAGCTCAAGAATTTGCCCATAGTTTTTTAAAATAAAACATTAAGAATATGTCAGGACAGTTGTTCAATTTTTTAAGAAGTGATTTAAAAAATAAAGGTACTATTATAGATGGATATATATAATAATGAAGGAAAATCTGATGTAATTTTCCATGATTATAAATGCAAAGAAGCTTTGTATCATTTAAAGCGTAAGGGATTGCCTTATTCCTTTGATTTAAATATATACCGGGGATGTTCACATAACTGCCAATATTGTTATGCCCGAAAAAGTCATAAATATTTAAATTCAAAAGATTTTGAAAATGATATTTTTGTAAAAACAAATATTGGAGAAGTCCTTGAAAAAGAATTAAAAAGGGGTAGAACCAGCGGGAAATTCATTAATATTGGCGGAGTCTGCGATAGTTATCAGCCTGCAGAAAAGAAATATCAACTGATGCCCGGTATTCTAAAAATTCTAATTAAGTATAAACAACCGGTCATTATCAGCACTAAATCTGACCTAATCCTGCGGGATATCGAACTTATAGACCAGCTTGCACACTATGCCTGGGTTAATATTGCAGTGACCATAACTTCCGATAATGATGGAATATCTTCAAAGGTTGAACCCGGGGCGAGTTTACCTGAGGCCAGGTGGAATATTTTACAAGAATTTAGTAAAACAAAAGCCTCAACAGGTTTTCATTTTTTTCCCATACTGCCTTTTCTCTCTGATGATAGAATATCGATGGAAAAGATGGTAAAGCGATCTTCTGAAGTTAAAGTGGATTATATGTTAAGCGGAGTTCTTTACTTATCGGGAGGAATTAAAGATAGATATTTAAGTTTTATTAAAAGAGAATTTCCGGAATATTACTCTGCTTATGTAAAACTTTATCCTCGGGGGAAGGCAAACCCTGATTATAAGAGCAAGATTCATTCTTTTCTGGGGAGAATGAGAGAAAAATACGGGGTAAATGCCCAGTATTCAAAAATTATTCCTTCTTATAAATGAGAAGGAAAATGAGTAAAGCAGTAAGATTAATTTAAAATGAATAGAAAAGAGGAGGGATTAAACATATCATGTTAAGAATATTTTTATTAATAGCTAATGGAATATGGTTAATGATATTCACCAGTTTTATAATTACCGGTGCTTATAACAGTTTATTTTATATTATAGTAATGATAGGGACTTTAATATTAAATATTTTCTTTATCTGGAGAATGAAAGGTACAAAAACATTTTGAAGTTAAAGAAAAATGATTGACTAATTACAAGAAATATTTAAGATATCAAAGACAAAAAAATTAAGTAATGTTATAACTGACAGGAGGAAAAATCATGAAATCAAAAATTGGAGAGATAATATTAATTTTAGGAGTTCTCTTATTTGTATTTGGAGCAATAGCAATTTTAACTAATTCCTTAGCTCAAAATACGTTGCAGATAATGGGTGCTTTAGCTCTTGCTTTTGTTGGTGTAGGTTTATGCTTAAAAAAGAGGGTTAAGAAATAAGTAAGTTATTTTTAAAATTTCAAATTAACTTTATGGAGAAATATCCGGGTGAAGCAATCAAAGTTTTATTGTTGATTATTATAATTGGATTAGGTTTTTACGTACTTGAAAATTTATAAGGGAGTCAAAATTATGTCAGATGGTAAAAAGGGAAGATACATAGGCGGAGGAATTGGTGTGGGGGCAGCTTTGGGTATCCTGTTTGGTATGTTACTGGGAGGAGATATTGCCTTTGGAGTTGTAATTGGGGCTGCGGCTGGTTTGATAGTAGGTGCGATATGGGATAAAATGAGCAACCGAAATTAATATTAACAGGTTAGTTATTATGTAAATGTCTTGTTCTACGCCAACCCTGACGGGACGGCAACGTCGTAAACACCCAAAACGTTAGGCGAAATTAATACAAGGTGATTATAATGATTTAGTATTGAGTTTATAATTAAGTATATTAATAATTTTAATGGGGTGATATTTATGTCAAAAGATAAGTTAAATAAATTACTAGAAAATAATAAAATATTGAAATCGTTTAGTGGTGTATTTTTAATAAAGAAAAATGACGAAACACTATTTTCTTTTGAAGGTGGTTATGCAAATCGAAGTTGGAAAGTACCAAATACTATTCAAACAAGATTTAGAATTGCTTCAGTATCTAAAATGTTTACCGCAGTAGCTATAGCACAATTAGTTGAAAAAGGCTTACTAGATTTCAGCACAAAGATATTAGATATCTTAGAATTAAAGAGTACAGATATTTCAAAAGAAGTAACGATACATCATCTTTTGACGCATATTTCTGGAATAGCAGATTATTATGAAGAAAGTACAGGGGATGAAGGTTGGGAAAAATTATGGGCAAAAAGACCAATATATAACATGAGAACTCTTAGTGATTATTTGGAATTATTTATTGATAAGAAACGAGTATCTAAGGCGGGGACTCAATTTAGATATAATAATGCAGGATACATATTATTAGGATTGGCATTAGAAAAAGTAACAGGAAATAATTATTTTGATTACGTGAAAAACAATATTTTCAATGAAATTGATATGAATGATTCTTGCTTTATAAGTCTTGACGAAGTGCATGAAAACGTAGCAGAAGGGTATGAAGAAATAAATGGGAAATGGATGAGAAATATCTATACAGCCACACCAACGGCAGCATCTGATGGAGGCGCTACATCAACAGTAGAAGATCTAATAAAATTTATTCAGGCATTAAGAGAGGATAAATTAATTAATGAAGAAATGACTAAAAAGATGCTAACTCCTTATGTAATTGATGAAGAATCTAACGGCTTTAGAGGTTATGTATGGAAGTACGGATATGCAAACTATTATTTACTGGATAAAGATGAAAATATCGTACGAGGAGGTCATACAGGTGAGGAATATGGAGTTAGTAGTAGATTATATTATTATCCTTCATTAAGAATTAATGTAGCAATTTTAGGTAATGTTGGATTTAGTGCAGGCAAGTTGGGATGGGAAATACATGATTTAATAATTAAGGAATTGCTCTAACTTCGCCTAACAAGAAATTAGCAACGTCCAAGATAGATAAGGAAATATGAGTAGGAGACTTATGGTAGCAGTTTTAATTTGAGGTTAAGATGTATTGCGGGCACGTCGCTAATCTCGAGAATGTTAGATGCAATATGAGCGCTCTACAATATTCAGTATAGATATCAGAACTTAGATTATTAAGCATAAATGTATATTAAAAATTTGGAGGGATAAATGAAAATTGCTTTAATGATTATTGATTTACAGAAAGCTTACTATGTAGATGATAGCAAAAAATCAATGGACAATGCATGTGAATATATTAATGCAGTGATTCCACTTTTCAGAAAGAAAAAATTACTAGTTCAACCTGTGAATGCTCAGAGTTATGTTATATAGAATGAGTTTAAGACAAGCGCTTATACTACAACTAACAGAGCATATGTGCTCCGCTTTGATTCGGGGGGGGGCTTTGCCACATTTGCCTACGTTTCGCTCCGGCAAACGTCGTATGCACGCGGGACATTATCTGACATTGGGCCTGATGGGGTATTATATGATTTATTATAAAAAACCTTTATATTGGGGTTGAATAAATTGGGTAATAAAAAAGAAAAATCAATTTGGCAAGGGACTGTAATATCTGTTCAGCCACGCATACGGTTAACCAGATCATTTGACCAAAGTAGTCATACTTATCTGGGGTATGTCTTACGTATTGATGGAGAAATAGATAATGATGAAAGAATATTTACAGTAGGCATTGGTAAAGCTGCTCAGGCTAAATATAATTTTCAATATAGGGATGTAATTAGTGGTAAGTGTTCACAAGTTAAAAATCCAAATTTGGAACCAGCTGAGTATTATAAAGTATCAGGTTTGAAAATCCTTGAAAAAAGTTCAATACTACAAGATCCGCCTCCATGGATTAATATTTCCCCGACACTTGAAGAATATAGGGAAAGGGGACATAGGAGATTATCAAGACGGACTTATAATTCAAAATGCATAGCTTGTATATGGGGTTGTTGCATGCCAGTAGAAATAATTATTGATCAGTGGAATCCAAATAAAGTTCAATATCGTTATGAAACATTTTGTTATGGTCCTAAATCATGTGATTTTTATAAAGCAGGTCCTAACAGGAAAGTTCCTGGAAGAAAAGGAATGGTTTGGGAAGAACCAGATTGGGTGGATGAAGAAGCTACTTCACATAGAGGTCCAGATGAATAAAAATACTAAAATCATAGGAAAATCAGAAAACCGCCCAAGATCAGATAACAAGGCGCTTACGTTCACCAAAAACCGGCGACCTTGCGGGACATTACCTATGTCGCGTCTTTTGTAATTATTGGATGGGGTAAGGAGAGGCGAAAGCCGCGCCAACCCTGTCGAGACGGCAACGTCGTAAACACTCGGAACGTTGAACATATTCTATTATAGGAGGGATATCTATGGCAGAAAAGATTGCAATAAATGATGAAAGTTTATTTAATTTTTTAATTTCGGAGACAGAAAAACCTTTTTCAGGTTGGGATTTTTCATATATTATCGATACTGGAAGAATGGCAGAATCACCGTTGAAGTGGAGTTATACGAGTAAAATTTTGATGAAAATAAGAAATGTAGAATCACTTCTTGATATGGGTACAGGTGGTGGTGAGTATTTATCATTATTGCAACCACTTCCGGAAAATACTTATGCAACTGAAGGGTATGCACCTAACATCCCAATAGCCAGGAAAAGACTTGAACCAATAGGTGTAAAAATAATTGAGGTAGGCAGTGACAATAAACTTTCTTTTGAAAATGATTACTTTGATTTGGTAGTAAATAGACATGAAGAGTATTCAGTAGAAGAGGTGTATAGAGTTTTAAAACCCAATTGCCAATTCATCACTCAACAAGTCGGTGGATTAAATGATTTAGAATTAAACAGATTACTAGGTGCTAATGAAGATTTTGGAATGAAGTATTGGAATTTAGAATATGCTGTTAAGGAGCTTAAAAAACTGGGTATGGAAATAATTGAACAGAAAGAAGATTTTCCTATTATGCGCTTTTATGATGTAGGAGCTATTGTATATTATTTAAAAGCAATACCATGGCAAATACCTGATTTTAGTATTGAAAAGTACTTTAATTCCCTTAAAAATCTTTATAACATGATACAAGATGAAGGTTGTATTGATGTTAAAGAACATAGATTTTTTGTAGTTGCAAAAAAGAGATAACATAATAAGGAATACGTCGCATAACAGAGTATTTCCGTTACGGGCTACGCCCTGCCCTACGGGACATTGCCTTGGTCACGTCTTTTGCAGTTGAGGTTTTGGGTTAAGATAGACAAAAGCCGTGCCAACCCTAATGGGACGGCAACGTCGGAAATACTAAGTACGTTAAGTGAAATTGCTCGTCACCTGAAAAAATTTATAAATAAAGGAGATTTAACTATGATTATGAAACTAGCCGATGAAGTAAAAGTAGCTTTAGTAACTGCAGCTTGTATGCTTGGCATTGCAATCATATTCAAAAATGTCCTTCACGTTCAAGCTGACTTTATAATATCAAACAGCCCCGTCTATTTATTTATATTTTATATTATTACAAGAGGCCAAGCTAAGAAGTTAAAATGCGACAAGCCTTTGTATTGGAGTTTAGCGATAATTTTTGTTACCTTGCTCACCATAGCATTATACGCAATATGACTCGCGGCGAACGAGCAACTCTGCTGTGTTTCGTACTTTGCCTCGCCTTCAGCTCGGTCACTTAACAGCGGATAAAAGGGAAATCAAAGATTTACCCCAATTGCTTCGCAATTTCGTATATCCGCGGGACGTTAAACGTCATTTTAGTGAATTAAGAAGAAAGAAGGATAGTTAAATATCTATAAAGAAAGTCGATATAGACAACCAAGGCTGGACATATTCGTCTTATGTCAGAGCCGGAGATTTTATTTTCACTAGCATATGTTCAGGATTTGGAGATACAATTAAAGAAGCAACTGAAACCGCACTAAATCAATTACGAAAATACCTAAAGCATGCAGGGGCTGATTTAGAGGATTTGGTTAAAGTTACGGTGACTTTTAAGCGTGGTGAAAATTTTGATGAAATGAAACCTGTTTTTAAAGAGTATTTCCCAAATGGTTATCCAGCAAGAAACACAATCCTTGTCGACGAATTTCTAGGGAAATCAATAAAAATGCAAATTGAAGGGATAGCATATAAACCGTGAGTCACGATTAATAAAAATATTTCTCAATTGCTATCTGCTTCAATTTTTTATATAATAAAAATCTATGAATAAAATAAAAATTCAAAAGCAAAATAGTGAAAGAATTAAAATTACCTTTCCTAATTATAACTATTCTTATATTTCCAAGATAAAAAGTATAGAAGGCTATAAATGGCATCCAGAAGAAAAGTTCTGGACAATACCAAGCACTAACGGTAATTTACAGAAGATTATTTTTATTTTCGGAAAAGAAGAAATTGTAATTGACCAATATCTACAAAAGAAGTTAAACCAGAATCTCGAGGAATTAAAAAGAGAATTAATTATAAGAAAATACAGCAGAAAAACTATTAAAGCATATATTTATCATAATGAAGAATTTTTGAATTTTTGTAAAAAAGAATACAAAGATATCGCTGACGAAGATATAAAGAATTATCTTTATTTTCTTGCTGAAAAGAAAAACGTTTCTGCTTCAACTTTAAATATTGCTATTAGTGCTCTAAAATTTTATTATGGTGAAATCCTGAAGAAGAATTTTGTGTACGAAATAAAAAGACCAAAGAAAGATAAAAAATTACCAGTTGTATTAAGTCAGGAAGAAGTTTCTAAGATTCTTTCATCTATTGAAAACATCAAACATAAAGCAATTCTTATGCTCGTTTATTCCTCTGGATTGAGAGTAGGAGAAGTGGTAAAACTAAAACCAGAAGACATTGACAGTAATAGAAAAATAATCCATATAAAGGGCGCTAAAGGAAGAAAGGATAGATATACGATGCTCTCTGATAAAATATTAGAAACTCTCAGGGAATACTGGAAACAATATAAACCGCAGAAGTGGCTTTTTAAAGGGGCAAACCCTGAAAGACATATAACAACAAGAACAGTAGAGAAAATTTTCAAACATGCTTGTGAAAAAGCAGTGATTAGAAAAGATGTTACTGCACATACTCTCAGGCATAGTTTTGCCACACATTTATTAGAAAGTGGAACAGATTTAAGATATATTCAAGAGTTGTTAGGTCATAAAAGCAGCAAGACCACAGAGATTTATACTCATGTTAGCACAAAAGATATAGGCAAGGTTAAAAGCCCTTTAGATAGTTTGAATATTAAGGAAATGACAAAATGACAAGAGTCATCCAAAGTTGGGATATCCGAAGTACTTCGGATATCAGGCCAAATTGGGGGTATAGACGAACTGGTTCGGATATGAACGAGTTATGTGAAATACCAGCCAGACTGTTGAAGATATATAGGTGAACCTTTATGGAGATAAAAAAAATAACAAAAAACAAAGACGATTTTATGGATTTATTGTTATTGGGTGATGAACAAGAAAATATGATTAATAAATATCT
>DAOUWX010000361.1 GCA_030666935.1 Atribacterota bacterium
AAATGAAAAAAATGACCAAAGAAATGATTTTAAATAAGGCTAAAGAGCTAAATATAAAATTTATAAGATTGAGATTTACGGATATCTTGGGAATGCCCAAGAATGTAGAAATCCCGGTAAGAGAACTGGAAAAAGCCCTTAATGGGGAGATTATGTTCGATGGCTCTTCTATCCAGGGTTTTGTGCGGATTGAGGAATCAGATATGTATTTAAAACCAGATTACTCCACCTTTACCTTGAATCCCTGGGAAGAAGATAAAGATGTAGCGCGAATTACCTGTGATGTTTATAATCCTGATGGTTCGTCCTTTGATGGTTGTCCCAGGAATAATTTAAAGAAGGTGTTGAAAGAAGTGGAAGAGATGGGATATTCTGCCAATCTTGGACCAGAAGTAGAATTCTTTTTATTTTATAGAGATCAACAAGGGGAGGCGACCACTAAGACTCATGATCGAGGAGGGTATTTCGACCTTTTACCGGTTGATTTAGGTGAAGAAGCGAGAAGAGATATGGTAATCGCTTTAGAAAAATTAGATTTTGAGATTGAAGCCTCACATCATGAAGTTGCTCCCGGTCAACATGAGATTGATTTCAGGTATTGTGATGCTCTCACTGCTGCCGATAGAATAATGACTTTAAAATTGACGGGTAAGACCATTGCTCTTAAACATAATTTACACGTTACCTTTATGCCTAAGCCAGTTTTCGGAATAAACGGTTCCGGTATGCACACTCATATTTCACTATTTAAAAATGGTAAGAATGTCTTTTATGAACCAAAGGGAAAATATGAACTGAGCAAAGAAGCCTTATATTTTATCGGTGGATTATTAAGACATGCCAAAGGTTTTACCGCTATTACCAATCCTTTGGTAAATTCTTATAAGAGGTTAACTCCTGGTTACGAAGCTCCGGTTTATATTGCCTGGTCAGAGAGAAATCGCAGCCCTTTAATCAGAGTGCCCGCAGCAAGAGGAGTAGGTGCAAGGGCGGAGTTGAGAAGTCCTGATCCATCCTGTAATCCTTATTTAGCTTTTGCGGTAATTTTAAAAGCAGGAATAGATGGAATTAGGAATCAGATTGTTCCGGGAGAGCCGGTAAGTCAAAATATTTATACTATGAGCAAAGAGGAAAAAATGTCCTTGGGCATTGAAAGCTTGCCTTCTACCTTAAATGAAGCTTTATTAGAATTAGATAAGGACGAAGTAGTAAAATCTGCTTTAACCGGTCATATTTTAGAAAATTATATCGAGGCCAAGAGAAAAGAATGGGAAGACTATCGAATTCGGGTTCACCAGTGGGAATTGGATAGATACCTGACGATTTATTGACAAACAGAGTATAGCGTTTAGCGTATAGTGTGTAGGGGCTCGATTCATCGAGCCCGCAAGAAAATTTACCAAAAACTCCGGGTTAGATAAATCCAACCCCCACAAAACAAAATTGTGAATTCCGGAAGACAGGCTCTCATCTGTTGTTAAGTATACACTATACGCTATAATGTACGAGATACAAACGATGAATTAATTCTGGCTTATGACTCCTGAATACTTTATATTTTTTGGAGGTGGATAATAATCAGTACTTTTAAAGGAAAAAATAATGTAAAAAAAATTGATTTAAGAAGTGATACGGTTACCTTGCCAACAGATGAGATGCGAGAAGCTATGAATAATGCTGAAGTGGGAGATGATGTTTATCAAGAAGACCCGACGGTTAATAGATTGGAAGAATTGGCTGCTAAAAAATTGGGAAAAGAAGAGGCATTGTTTATTCCTAGTGGTACTATGGGTAATCTTATTGCAGTATTGACTCATTGCCAAAGAGGAGATGAAATAATTTTAGAGAGGGATTCTCACATATATTATTATGAGGTGGGTGGTATGTCGGCAGTAGCGGGTGTGATACCACGGTTGATTGTCGGAGATAGAGGAATTCTTAATTCTCAGGATATTAGGAGAGCATTAAGAGATGAAAATCTTCATTACCCTATGACGACTTTAATCTGTTTAGAAAATACTCATAATCGAGCAGGTGGAACAATCATTCCGCCTAAAGTTACCGAGGAAATCTGTCAGTTAGCTCATCAACGAAATATTGCTGTTCATTTAGACGGAGCCCGGATATTTAATGCTGC
>DAOUWX010000334.1 GCA_030666935.1 Atribacterota bacterium
AAATCGTATCTCGTATCTCGTGAATCGTATCTCGTAAAAAAGATAGGAATTCAGAAATCAAGATTTAGAACATTAAATAGCAAATAAAGTTTTAGTTTCTTACGTCATACGAATATAGTTTTGTGATTTTTATTTTTTGCTTTATTAATCCAATAACTGTTAGCTTTAAAATAAAAAATATATTTGAAGAAATAAGAACAGGTTTTTAAATTATGTCAACGAAATTTCCTTTAGATAAAATAAGAAATATTGGTATAATGGCCCATATTGACGCAGGTAAGACTACCGTTACCGAAAGGATACTTTATTATACGGGAAAAGTCCATAAAATGGGCGAGGTTCACGAGGGGTCTGCAACTATGGATTGGATGCCTCAAGAAAAAGAGAGAGGCATTACTATAACTTCTGCGGCAACTACTCTTTATTGGAAAGATAATCGTGTTAATATTATTGATACGCCTGGACACGTTGATTTTACCATGGAAGTTGAACGCTGTTTAAGAGTACTCGATGGTGCTGTTGCGGTATTCTGTGCAGTAGGAGGGGTTGAACCCCAAACAGAAACCGTTTGGTATCAGGCAGAAAGATATGGTGTTCCTCGTATTGCCTTTATTAATAAAATGGATAGGGCAGGAGCAGATTTCTATCATGTTATAAAAATGATTCAAGATAAACTGGCGACTAATACAATCATTATTCAATTGCCCTGGGGAAGCGAAGAAAATTTTAAAGGCATTATCAACTTATTAAAAATGAAGGCGTATTCTTACACTATAGATAATTTAGGAGTGAATTATAAAGAAGTACCTATATCAGAAGACATGCGAGAATTAGCCAATAAGTATCATCATAGAATGATAGAAAGCCTGGCTGAGCTTGATGAAAAAATTATGGAGAAATATCTTGAAGGTGAAGAAATTACCTCCAATGAAATAAAGTCTGCAATTCGCAGATTAACTATTAAAAATAAGATAGTTCCGGTTTTATGCGGTTCAGCCTTAAAAAATAAAGGTGTTCAGTTACTTTTAGATGCTATAGTTGATTATCTGCCTTCTCCTTTAGATGTTCCGCCGGTCAAAGGCATAGATCCTCAAAGCGGGAAAGGGATAGACAGATTACCCGAGGATAAAGAACCATTATCCTCTTTGGTTTTTAAAATTGTGACCGATCCTTATATAGGAAAATTAAGTTTTGTCAGAGTTTATTCAGGTGTATTAAAATCAGGTTCTCATGTCTATAATTCAACTAAAGATTTCAAGGAAAGAATAAATAGATTAGTACTAATTCATGCTGATCATAAGAAGGATGTTACAGAGATACCTGCAGGAAATTTAGGAGCAATAATAGGTTTAAAAAAATCTACTACCGGTGAAACTTTATGTGATGTAAAGCATCCTATAATTTTAGAATCAATGAAATTTCCTGAACCGGTGATATCTATCGCTATAGAGCCAAAAAGTAAAACAGAGCAAGATAAAATGGCTTTAGCTTTGGATAAATTATCAGAAGAAGACCCAACTTTTAGGAGAACACATAATGTTGAAACCGGTCAAACTATCATTTCGGGTATGGGAGAACTGCATTTAGAAATAATTGTAGATCGCTTACTTCGGGAGTTTAGAGTAGAAGGCAATATAGGAAAGCCACAAGTAGCGTATAAAGAAACAATCGAGAAAACTGCTATAGCTAGAGGGAAATTTATCAGACAATCGGGAGGCAGGGGACAATATGGAGATGTAACCCTGGAGGTAGAACCTTATAAAGAAGATAATTTCAAATTTATTAATCGGATAGTTGGTGGAGTAATACCCAAAGAATATATCCCCGCAGTGGAAGGGGGTATAAAAGAAGCTATGTTAAGCGGAGTATTAGCTAATTACCCGGTCACCAATATAAAAGTAACTTTATTAGACGGTTCTTATCACCCAGTAGATTCATCGGAGATTGCTTTTAAGATTGCAGGCTCTATGGCTTTTCAGGAATGTATGAAAAAAGCCAAGCCAATACTTTTGGAGCCGATGATGGAAGTAGAAATTGTAACTCCAGAAGAATATTTAGGCAATCTAGTGAGTGATATAAGTTCACGAAGGGCGAAAGTGGAAGGGATAGAAACAAAGGCTAAAGTAAAAATTATTACTGCTTACGTGCCTTTAGTAGAAATGTTTGGTTATGCTACTAGCTTAAGGTCAATTTCTCAGGGTAGAGCAACTTCTACTATGCAGTTTTTATATTACGAGAAAGTTCCGGACAATATTACGAAGGAAATATTAATCTAAGTTTAAAATAATAAAAATAGTATAGAATATTTAAGGAGGAAAAATCAAATGGCAAAAGAAAAATTTGTAAGAACTAAACCCCATATTAATGTGGGTACTATCGGTCATGTAGACCACGGTAAAACAACTTTAACTTCAGCAATCACTAAGTATCTGTCTGCCAAAGG
>DAOUWX010000209.1 GCA_030666935.1 Atribacterota bacterium
GACTAAAGAATTTAATGTTTTATCCAGCAATTGTTCATCCTGGGAAGAATCAAAAGCTTATGCTCCTTTGAAGGAAATACTTAACAAGATCTTTGGAATAAAATTTGATGATGATCCCAAGGAAATTGATAAGAAAATAAAAAATAGAATAAGAGAGATTGATTCTTCACTGTTATTTGCCTCTTCATATTTTTCAAGACTGTTATCCTCAAAGATTAAATCCCTGGAAGAAATAATGGAGCAATCAAAAGAAGAAAGCAATTTGCTTATAAGAGTAGTGAAAAAATTACTGTGGAGTTTTTCTTCCCAAAAACCCCTTCTTATAATTTTCGAAGATGTGCAATGGATTGATAATGCATCTGCGGAATTTTTAATTCAATGTTATAAAGAACTTAAAGAATATCCCATTATGCTTATATATAGTCTTAGAGAATCACTCAAAAAGAGAGATTCTATTGCCGGGTCTAAGAAAATAAAATTACTGTCCTTAGAAAATAATGAATCTGATAAGCTAATAAGATTATTAATAAAAGAAAATAATATCTATCAATTAATGAAAGATAGAATAATTTCTACTGCTAATGGAAATCCTTTGTTTATTGAAGAGATTGTCAGGGGAATTAATGAAAAAAGGTTATCAGTTGATGAAGAGAAACAGGGAAATTATACAGAAATATTTGCAGATTTTCAGATACCAGATACTGTTCAGAGTATTGCACGAGCAAGGATTGATCTGCTTCCGGTAGGATTAAAAGAGATCTTATATCAGGCTTCAGTTCTTGGACGATATATCGAAATTAAGCTCTTCCAGAGAATTACCAATTTACAAAATAAAGTATTGCTTGATTTATTGAAGAAATTACAAAAATACGAATTTATAGAAGAAGTAAAGGCAGCATCTCAACTTCAAAGATATTTTGCCTTTACTCATTCGCTTATCCAGGAGATAGCTTATAATAGTCTACTTTTTAAAACCAGAAGAAGACTGCATACTAAAATAGGGGCAGCTATGGAGGCAATGTATTTATCTAAAATAGATGCAAAAGCTGAAGAATTAGCATATCATTTTAAGAACAGTGACGATAAAGAAAAAGCCGTTTTTTATTTAAATAAAGCCGGAGACAAAGCTCAACCATTATACGCTTTTAAAAATGCTATTAATCATTATCTGGATAGTATTGAAATTTTAGAGTCAACGAAACTTAAAAAGGAACAACTGACTCAACTTTCAGAAATTTATAATAAATTAGCTTTTTCACAGTCAGTTGTAGGAGAGAGAAAAGAAACGGAAATTAATTTAAATAAAGCCTTGGAGTATTGTAGAAAGACTAAGGGCAAAGATAATGAATCTTTAATATTAATGAATATGGGAAATCTATATGGGGATATGGGGCAGTGGGATAAAGCAATTAAATATTTTAAGAATAGTCTGTTGATTACTAAGGAGTTAAATAATTTAAAAAGAAAAGCAAGAATAATAAATAATATCGGCTTAATAAATCTTTTCAAAGGGGATACATCTACCGGATATATTAACCTTAAAGAAAGCTTAACTCTTTGTGAAACCATAAAAGCAGAAGATATATATATTATGGCATTAAATAATATGGGTATTTATTATGATATGGTCGGTAAATGGCGAAAAGCTCTTGATATCTATAAAAAAAGTCTATCAATCTCTAAAAAAAATAAAAATATAATTGAAATTTCCAATACTATGGGAAACCTTGGTTTTGCTTACTCTTCGCTAAATGAATCAGAACAAGCTATATATTATTTTAAAGAAAGTATTATATTATCTGATAAAATTGGTGATATTTATAATAAGGGTATAAATTTAATTCATTTAGGTGAAGAATACCTTAAAAAAGATAATTTTACTGAAACAAAATATTATATTACTAAGGCAGAAGAGATATTTAAAATATTGGAAGACAAATTGGGATTAGCAGATGTATATAGATTAAAAGCAAAATTGTTTAAAAAATCAAAAAGATGGAAAGATTCTGAAATATTTTTTAAAAATGCTATAAAAGTATATTCAAAATTTGGTGATAGGATAAATGAGGGTGAGAGTTATTATGAATGGGGTGATATGTTAATTCTGAAGAGAGATATCAATTTAGCTAAAAAGAATTTGATTAAATCGCAAAAAATATTGAGAAATATTGGTGCAAAAAAACATCTTAGGGAAATTGAAGAAAAATTGAATAAATTAAAAAAATAATAGATATTATAATTGTATTAGTGTAGCCTTATATAAGGCAGTAAGAAAGTGATAGATTCCCATTTACATGGGAATGACATTGACGTTTTTATATTAGTGGGTAATTTAATGGGGTGGTTAGATAAAAAAGAAGAATTATACTTTTTTATATCCTCTATCTATCTATCTTTCTTTCTTTCTCTTTTTCTCTTAACTCGATACTATATACTCGATACTCGATACTTTCCTTTTATTGGTTTATTTGCTTTTTTTACTATTTGTTATATAATATAAACGGGGGATGGTATAAAGGAGTTTAAATTTTCAAAGTAAACTCTCGATAATAGCAAATCAATCGAAAGGTTGAGACGCAAAGTCACAGACCTAAGGCTATTGAGTTAGCTAAGGTAGCTGGGCCACCGAAGGAGATGATAAAAATGAAGAAAAGATTAGATTTAAGACTTCTATCTGTTCTCTGTGTGATAGTAATTGTCTTTTTAGCTTTATCTACCTTCGCCTTTTCTGCTAAAAAAGAAAAGGTTGAAGAATGGATAGGGGTAGAAGGTGGCACTATCACCCTTGAAGGTGTTACCATTACTTTTGGAGAAAATGTTCTGACCAAGGATACTAAAATATTCATTATATATTTTGGTGATGGTATTTACCAGTTTGGTCCAGAAATAAAAGTTAATAGTACATTTACTGTTTGCTTTGATGATCCACCTGTTACGGTACTCACTTTCGAACAAGGTGATTGGGTAGAAGTAGATGATTATTATGGTAGTGGGTGTTTTGAAACTGATCATTTTTCACGATATCGTGGTTGTATGTAAGTTTTAAAAAACCTAAAACCATCCCCCCCCATAGAAATATAATGATAAACTAAAATAACCCCAGTTTAATTCTGGGGTTATTTTAGTATTATGCACAATATTATTCCCTCTAGAGATTTTCTCTTTGTCATTTTTCTGGAATTGTGAATACAAGAATGACGGCTAATGATTACTTGAACTTTACAGGGGTAGATAGATAGAAAGAATAATGCAGCTTTTTTATATCTTTTCTTTCGCCTTCTTAACCCGATACTATCTTTTTAACCAACTAACTATCTAACTCTTTTCTTATTACTTATTACTCATTACTTATTACTGTATTTTATACTCGATACTATATACTCAATACTGTTTTACTATATTTGATTAATTGACGCTCATCTGGCAGCTATGTTAAAATCAGTAAGACCATTGATATAATATTTGTCTCACTTGGGATTGCCACGCACCGAAAACGGTGCTCGCAATGACAGAGGTGAGCATAGCATAAAAATATGGAGAATAAATTATATGTCTGAAGAAAATAAAGACCCACATAGTAAATTAAAAAAACAATTACATTTAGCCAGAATAATATTTCATATACCTAATTTTATAAAATTATCTTTAAGATTGCTTAAAGATAAGAAAGTTCCCTTTCATTTAAAATTATTGGTATATGCTGCAATCGTCTATACATTATCACCCTATGACTTATTACCTGATTTTTTAATTCCATTTTTGGGGTTTTTTGAAGATATTATTATCGGAATATTATGTTTAATTGCTTTGGTTAAGGGTAGCCCGCCTGAAGTTGTAGACGGACACGTAAAAGCAATCAATATAGAGAATAAACAGAGGTATAGGTTTTTTAGATAACAACATACAGCGAAAAATGAAAAGCGCAAAGCGCAAAACCAAAGCTCAAAACTTAAAATTAAGAAAATATTGCTATTTATGGAAGGGTAATTTATAAAATGGAAAATGAAAACTCAAAATATAAAATGAA
>DAOUWX010000111.1 GCA_030666935.1 Atribacterota bacterium
TGACCAAATAGTTTCTTACGAAACTGGTAACTTGATCCACTTATATAAAAAACCTCAAAATTTGAAAATTCTAATAATTTATTAAAGGTTATTTCTCTACCATCAATATAAAATATTTTATTCTTGATTATTTCACCTATACTCGAACATACTCTAACTTTTCTAATTATTCCTTTGTCTAAAATTATTAAATCGGTTAGAAATTGTTCTTTTTCGGTTTTTACTTTTTCTTCATCTAATTGTTCTACCAAAAAAAGTATACTTTTTGATTTTGCTTCAATTTCCTTTATTATGCAATCAATTACTATAGCGCTTTTTTCTATTTTTCCTTTTAAAATCTTTGTCTTTCCTAATATTGCCGCACCTTTCTCTACCTGGACATTTTCTCCTAACTCAACTTCTTTTCCCCAAAGAATTCCACCTTTTAACTCTATTCCTGAACTATTCCTTAGTAGTGCGTTTTTGAATAATTTTTTTATTTTTTCACCTAATTCCCGGGTTCGATCATAATCTGACTTTTTATTCATGAATTCTGATAAATTTAACTGATCCATACTTATTTATTATCCTTTCAACCCCGATGTTTTTACCCCTTCAATGAAATATTTTTGTGCTAATACAAAGACTACTACTATTGGTAAGATGGACATCGCTGATGCTGCCATCATTAGTGGCCATTGGGTTAACCCTTCTCGGAAACCCTTAAAACCAGCGATACCAAGAGCAAGGACTTTCATATTGTCCGTATTTGTTACAATGAGTGGATAAGTAAAATCATTCCAGGCAGAACCAAAGGTAAATATAGCCATCGCTGCCAGCGCTGGCTTTACCAGTGGTAACATTACACTCCAAAATATTCTAAATGGACTTGCCCCATCTATAATAGCCGCCTCTTCTAATTCCTTGGGTATGGTAAGGAAAAATTGTCTTAACAAAAATATACTAAAAGCTCCACCGAATGCTCCCAGTGCATGAGGAATAATCAGAACCTGATAGGTATTAATCCAATGCAAATTTTTCATTAGTATAAAGACTGGCACCATAAGAACTTCAAAAGGCAGCATCAAGGAACTAAGCAAGAGGAAAAACAGAATATCTCTACCTGGAAACTTTAATCGGGCAAATGCATAAGAAGCCAGCGTACATGCAATGAACATACCGGCCATCCTGCCAACGGTTACTAATATAGTATTCAAATAATATCTAGCAAAATCCAATAGTTCAAAGACTCTTTTATAGTTTTCCCAATGAATAGGTTCTGGTATCCATTTTGGAGGAATAATAAAAACCTGATTAATATCTTTAAGCGAAGTGGATAGCATCCATAAAAATGGCATAAGCATGGCAATCGCACCGGCAATAATTAAGATATAAGAAAAGATGATCCAGGTTATCCCTTTTCGTTTTTGAAAGATTGGAATTTTATTCATAAAACACCCACTTCTTCTGAAGTTCTTTTTGAATATAAGTAGCCAGGATTAAAATAATCAATAGTAATACGGCTTGTGCACAGGCATAACCCATATGAAACCACTCAAAGGCATTCTTGTAGACATAGTAGACAATAGTAGTTGTTGATTCTTGTGGCCCACCTTCAGTCATTATGTAAGCTTGTTGAAATATTTGAAATGAATGTATCATCGTAGTTATAATAATAAAGAAGGTAGCAGGAGAGAGAAGTGGTAGAGTAACATGTCTGAACTTATGCCACCAATTCGCACCATCTATATCTGCTACTTCGTAGTAAACCCTGGGAATACCCTGTAGTCCAGCGAGAAATATTACCATATTAAATCCTGTCCCCTTCCAAATACTCATCAGAATAAGACCGGGCATAGCCCAACGTGGATCAAGAAGCCAATTCACGGGAGGTAATCCTATAAGTCCAATAAAATAATTAACGAGTCCATGATTCGTACTCAATAACCATTTCCAGAGCATAGAAACGGCTACCATCATACTTATTACAGGAAGGTAGTATATTGCCCGGAAGAAATTACGTCCCTTTAAAAATTTTTGGTTTAAAAACACAGCAAGGATTAAAGCCAGGGGAACTCCTATAGTTAAAATCCCTAATGTATAATAAATAGTATTCCACACTGCTTTAATGAAATGTTTATCATTAAACATCTTTATATAGTTTGTAGTTCCAGCCCATTCTTGGGCCCCAAAACCACTCCACTTGGTGAAACTTATTAATACACCACTTAGCATTGGGTAAAGCATAAAGAGGAAGAATCCTAACATGGCTGGAAAGATAAAAAGATATCCCCAAAACCACTGTTGATGTTTATAAGATAATCTTATTTCTCTCATCTGACTGTCTTTAACCTTTCTTCTTTTATCTACATTATGAGTTTGTTTGAATTCAAAATCAAAATTTTTTTAAAAAATGGGGAAGGGGAATACCCCCTCCCCATTAGAGAATGGTTATTTTTACTATTCTCCCAATAGACTATCAATTTCCTTTTGTGCTTCTTTAAGAGCTTCAACAGCGGGCTTATCTCCCATCCATACTGATTCTAAAGCTCGATTTATCGCTGTCCAAACCTCACCCCAACGATTAAACACCAGCATTGTTTCGTAATAAGGCATCAAATGTACAGTATTGTGAATTCCTCTCTCCGGAAGCACTTCTGCAAACTCAGAAGAATAAGCAATGGATCTCCTTATAGGGATAGCGTGACCAGCTGCAGCCATCAGTTTTTGTCCTTTTCCCCCTGTTAAGAAACTTGCCAGCTTATAGGCATCATCAGGATTTTTACTATCTTTAGCCACACAATAAGCCACCAGATCTACCCAGGTGTACATCCCTTTATTGTATGGTAAGGGAGCAATATCCCACTCAAAATCTAGATCTTTATAGGACATAGCTTTCCATCTTCCACAGATGTACATCGCTGCTTTTTCATGAGCAAATCTGTCTGATGGTCCCTGGTCTGCCTGTTCGGTCATATCAGGAGCTACATTATGTTTCAGCCAGAGATCAGCATTAAACTGAATTGCCTCGGCAAACTCAGGAGTATCCACAACAACTTTGTTAACCCCTTGAACCCAATTCGCGCCTCCTTGAGGTGGGAAGACTTTCCATCTCCCTGCATCTAAAGCAACTCCGTGAACACCATCCTTGATAAGTTTCTTAGCTGTATCCAGAAAATCCTGCCAGCTCCACTGTCCACAACCGAACATTTCATTGGGTGTGGGCAATCCTGCTTTCTTAAACATCTCTTTATTGTAGTACAATACATATGTGCTCCAATCTTTGGGAATCCCAAATATCTCTTTTGTATTCCGGTCTTTGAAAGCAGCAAGCAGTCCAGGGAAGAAATCTGATTCATTAAAATTAGGGTCAGCATTTATGTAGGATTGAAGACTTAAAATAGCACCCTTTTCATGATAACTAACAAATTCAGGAAATCCCATGTAAAAAACATCTGGTGGTGTTCCTGCAGCCATCATACTCATCAATTTTGGCCAATAATCTGCTGGTCGGATTATTTCAACTTTTATATCAGGATATTCTTCATTGAAGGCAGCTAAATATCCTTTCATCTGTTCTTCCTCAATTGCTCCTCCCCACATCATAAGAGACACTTTACCAGCGTAAACACTTCCTACATTCATCAGAAATATTGCAACAATAATTAACAATACAGATACCAAGAACTTCCTTTTCATTTTTAAATACCTCCATTTTTTAAAAAATTTCAATTTAAGTTAAAATTCACTAAACCAGATAGATTATGAATTTATTTTGTCACCCCCTCTCTTCCTTTTGCTTGATTTTTACTTTCTCGATGCTACTTCTAATAATGTAATTTTACTTTTGTATTTGCTGTTAAAATCTTTTTTCTAAATAATTTATATTTTCCCTCCTCTTCTAAAATTTTTTTTATATCCTGTTACATTAACCTAATTTTTTAACGCTCTTCCTAAATATCATTTTAGGGATCAATGTTATGTGCATCTTATCATTTTTGCTTTCAATCTTCGTATCAAAACTAAATTTCATCTTTGGAAATACTTCTAAACAACCTAATTCTCTTAATATTATCTTCGCTCCTAAAACACCTATATCATATATAGGTTGTGAAAATGTAGTTAAATCAAGATACTCAGATAAGGGGTTATCATCAAAACCTATTAATGAAACATCATTTGGTACTTTTAAACCAGCTTCTTTTAAAGCTTTTTCTGCCCCTGCAGCCTGATAATCACTTGCTGCAAAGATTGCCGTTAATGAATTAGTATCTTCTTGTAATAAAAATCTCTTCATTGCTTTTTTCCCGGCTTTAAAAGTAAAATGATCTATAGAAATAAATCTATTATCTAATGTAATCCCTTTTTCTTGATAAAATTTTTTAACACCAAGTAGTCTTTCATAACCTGAGGTAGTGGATTGAACTCCCATGATATAACCAATAGATCTATGGCCCTGTTGAAAAAGATAATTAACCGCGTTATAAGCCGCAGAAACATTATCAATATAAACAGAGGATAAATTATCCCTTTGTGAATCGATTAATACAATAGGATAATCTTTGGGAATTAAATCAGGTTTTAATTTAGATTCCGGCAATAAACTGATAATTATACATCCATCAGTTTTACTCTGAATATAGAAATTTTGAATTCTTTTGCTGAGTGTTTTCACCTCTTCCGCATTGTCTAAACAGTTTAATATTATGTCAAAGTTAAATTTTCTTAACTCACTTTGTATACCTCTAACCACATTCGTTCTAAAACCTGTAAAATCCTGTAATAAATATACCGTTATTGTATTTGTTTTTTTAGAAGAAAGACTCCTGGCTATAGCATGAGGTTGATAATCTAATTCTTTAATAACTTCAATTACTCTCTCCCTGGTTGCGGAACTTACATGTTCTCTTTTATTTAAAACCCTGGACACTGTTCCTACTCCAACTCCCGCCTTTTTTGCTACCTCTTTAATCTTTATTCTTCCGATATTTATCACTCCTTTTAGACTATTATTTTTTTGTTGATTCTGAATTGTAGAAAAATTCCCTTCATCATCAAGATTTTTTAAAATTCCGATGCCACAAAGCATAATTTTATCAAAATTGTATTTTGGAATCGATTCCAATTTATCTAAAAAAAACTTACCTATTTATAATATTAACATTAACATAATACTAAATAAATTGCAAATTATAAAATATAGTATCGAGTATATAGTATTGAGTAACGAGTAAAAACAAAGAAAAGTATCATAGGAGAATAAAGATAGGAAAACAAAAACAATAAATATTCTTTTCTTTATCTAACTACCTCACTAAATTTTATACTAACTATTAAAAAATCTTTAACCACATAATTTGATAAGGTTTTAGAGATATTTTTTCTAAATCTATTATTTTCTCAGAAATTATATCAAAATATTCTGATTTATTTAAATCGTACTGGTTTTTTGTAAAACAAAATTTCTGTATATTGTCTGTGACATTATGTAAGGCTATTATTTTTTCTTTGCCATCCGGAGAAGTCCGCAATAGAGAAAATATTCCTTTCTTTAAAAATAATACTTCCTGCTTCCCGTTGGGATAAAAGGCTCCTTCAGATCTTCTTTTATAAATTAATTTTATAAACTCAGTAAATATTTTATGTTCCCTGGAATCCGAATTTGATAAATCTTCTTTTAATTTATTAAATTGAAATTTTTTTCGATTAATAGTTCTTCTCTTGCCTGTTTTCTCTACTCCTTCCAGATAATTTTCCGTTCCGAACAGGCTGTGGATATAGATTCCCGGAATACCCAATAAAGATAATATTATTGCTTGAGAAGCTATAAATTTCTTTATATTTAATTCTTCGCTGTTTTTGGAATCGGCCACAGCACTATAATAGGTAGTATTTATTTCGTATGGTTCTTTACTTCCATCTTTTGTAGTTTTATAAGATATAAATCCTCCTTTTTCTTTTATACTATCTGCGATATCTGTTATTTCCCTGTCGGTTAAAATGGCTTTAACCGGAACAACCCCCAGACCATCATGGGTAGCAAGCACATTAAAGAAAGCTGTTTTGTCAGAAACATTTTTGACGCCGGAAGCCCATTCAAGGAGATGGGAGGCATCACCGGTGTAGAAGGTATGTAATATTAATAAGGGAAGGGCAAATTGATATACCAATTGGACTTCATTATAGCCGTTGCCAAAATAACTGATATTCTCTCTGTGTGGTACATTTGTCTGTGTAAGCAA
>DAOUWX010000076.1 GCA_030666935.1 Atribacterota bacterium
CGGAGGAGGGATGGCGGTTAAGTAATAATAGTTATGGTAATGTTGGTCTAATTATAGGTTACCAAATATTCCACGCCGGAGCAGATGTGGTAGGTATTGTTGAAGCAGCACTATCTATAACCGGATATTTGGTTCATGCAGGGAAGGTGATGAGGGCAGGAGTTCCCATCTATACTAATCATACTATTAAAGAAGCAAGAGGGAGGAAAAGTGTAGAAGAGGCAGTAATTGTTGCTTTAGATAAAAAATGGAACCCTATAAAAGGAACAGAAAAATCTGTTTCAGCAGATACGGTATGTATTTCGGTAGGATTAAATCCTAATGGGCAATTAGCAAATTTAGCAGGATGCGAATTTAAGTTTTTTCCGGAATTAGGCGGTTTTTTACCGTTACACGATGATAATATGGAATCTACCAAAAAGGGAATTTATATTGCCGGTGATTTATCCGGAATTGAGGAAGCCAATAGCGCACTTGACGAGGGGCGTCTTGCGGGTATTAGCGTAGCAGCATCCTTGGGATATATAGATAATAATAGATTTGCAAAGTTAAAAGAAGATTATTGGGATAGACTTAATAAATTAAGAGGAGGGCCTTTTGGGTACACACGTGCTATTGCAAAAAAGAGGATTATATCATCATTTCAACAAAAAGAAATAATATGCCAAGAAAGAGATAATAAAAAATTAGAAGCAAATACTAAATTAAAAAACTATAAAAGTATTCCTTCTTTGAAAGAATTTCAAGAATTTCCAGGTTATCCCTCCTTAAATAGAATTAAAAAGGGAGCAGTGGCCTGTATTGAATGTATTCAGGAAATCCCTTGCGACCCTTGTGTTGCTGCCTGTCCATTTAAAGCAATAAATATAAATCCACTTATCACTGATTTACCATATTTAGATGAAAACAAATGCAAAGGCTGCGGAGCATGTATCGCTTCTTGCCCCGGGCAGGCGATTTTTGTGCTTAATTATAATTACTCTTCTGAAAAAGCTGCCATTTCTTTTCCTTATGAATATTTGCCTTATCCGAAAATTGAGGGAAAAGCTGTGGGGGTTAACAGAAAAGGAGAACCCATTGCTGAAGTGGAAATAGTTAAAGTTGATAAAAGAGCCAATTTTGATAAAACTGCTGTAGTTACCATAGCTTGTGATAAAAAACATATCAACCAGATTCGCTCTATAGAAAGGATAAAAGACGATGTCTAAAGATAATGAGAAAAACTGTATTAAAAAGATTATTTGCAGATGTGAAGAAATTACCGAAGAAGAAATAAGAGAAGCGATTAGAGAAGGATTTACAACCATTAGAGCTATTAAAAGAAGAACCAGAGCAGGGATGGGGCTCTGTCAGGGAAGAACCTGTAGTACATTAATTCGCGATATTATTGCTGAAATGACCGGAGTTAAAAAGGAAGATATTTTACCTGATACGGTTCGCCCCCCTCTATACCCGGTTGAACTTAATGTTTTAGGACAAAAAAAGATAGGGGATTAATTTAATAATAAAATACAAAAACAATCAGTATTATGGATAAAATATTTAAATAAATATATATATAAAAACAATGAGGAGGAAAAATGAGCCTATCCAAGAGAGCTTTAAAAGAGCTTTATTATAATATGGTTTTAATTCGCGATTTTGAAGATATGGTTGATAAGTATGCTAAAAAAGGTTATATTCCTGGCTTTATTCATCTAAGCACCGGACAAGAAGCTTGCCAGGCTGGAGTAATGCTTACCTTAAAAGAGACTGATTATAAATTTCCCGATCATAGAAGTCATGGCGTTTGCCTCTTATCAGGTACTCCCAAAGAAAGAGTGCTGGCAGAGATATTTGCCAAGAAGACTGGAATTACCGGTGGTAGAGGGGGAAGCATGCATATTTTAGATATCAAGTGCCGTAATATGGGTTTTAACGCCATCCAAGGTGCTAATATGGTCACCTGTTTAGGTACAGCCTTTACTTCTCAATATAATAATACTCAAGATGTAACTGCTGTATTTTGCGGTGATGGTACCATCGGCCGGGGCGAGGTTCATGAAGGTATGAATATTGCTGCAAAATGGAAACTCCCAATTATTTATGTTCTGGTAAATAATGAATATGCTATATCTACCCGCGTGGAGAGCGTCCACTCTTATCCTAAGAATTTGTCTGATAGAGCATGGGGATACTGTATTCCCAATGAAGTAATTGATGGAAATGATGTAATTGCAGTTTATGAAGCTTCCTCTAAGGCGGTTAAAAGGGCACGGGCTGGAGAAGGTCCTACTGTTTTAGAACTGCTAACCTATCGTTGGCAGGGAATGTTTTCGGGAGATCCAGCAGCTTATCGTCCTAAAGATGAAGTAAAGATTTGGAAAGAAAAAAAATGTCCAATTAAGGGCTTAAGAGAAAAGTTAATTGCTGATAATATTTTTAGTTCGAAAGAATTAGATGAGTTAAATAAGCAAAGCTTGGAAGAAATTGAAGGTATGCTTAAATATGCCATGGAAAGTCCGGAACCCGAACCCAAAGATGCTTTAAAATATATTTATGCAGGGAGAGAGGTAGAAGGAAGATGAGGAAATTATCTTTTGGTAAAGCTATTAATGAAGCCTTAGACCAGGAAATGGAAAGAGATGACAAGATATTTGTAATCGGAGAAGATGTGGCACAGATGGGGGGAGATTTTGGCATTACTCAAGGATTATGGAAAAAGTACGGTGAGAAAAGAGTAAGGAATACTCCTTTATCGGAGGCAGCAATCCTGGGTATTGCTAATGGTGCAGCTATGGCTGGACTTCGACCGATTGCTGAGATTATGTTTGCTGATTTTATTACCGAATGCTATGATCAATTGGTAAATAATTCGGCGAAAGTTCATTTTATGTTTAACGGAACAGTAACCTGTCCTTTGGTAGTTAGAACTGTCAATGGAGCAGGATTTCATGCCGCTTATCATCATTCCCAAACACCCGAAGCCTGGTTCTTAAATATTCCCGGACTTTATATGGTTGCTCCTTCTACTCCTTATGAAGCTAAAGGTCTTTTAATAGCTTCCATTCGTAATGATAATCCGGTTATTTTTTTGGAACATAAATTACTTTATGATATGGAAGGAGAGGTCCCTGAAGAACCTTATACTATTGATATAGGTAAAGCCATAGTTAAAAAAGAAGGAAAAGATGCCACCATAATTACTTCTCAAAAAATGGTGTACTTAACCTTAGAAGCTGCTGAAGAGCTATCCAAAGAAAGTATTCAGGTAGAAGTTATCGATCTGAGAACCTTACTTCCTTTTGATAAAGATACTATCTTTAACTCAGTAGCTAAAACCGGGAGAGTAATCTTGATAAATGAAGCTCCCAAAACTGGCAATTATGTTACTGAAATTTCCCAGATCATAAATGAAGAGATGTTTGAGTTTTTAAAAGCTCCTATTAAGAGAATTACAGGATTAGACACGCCCACTGCCTTTGCTCCAAAGTTAGAAAATTACTATTTGCCAGGGAAAAAGGACATTATTAAGGGAATAAAAGAAATTTTAGAATACTAGATTAAATTTTAATTTAACTACAAAAGCAAAGCAGGAATAAAATAGCGGAAATCGCAAGGCTGTCCAAGTTAGAACTATCCATACAGAAAGGAAAAATATCGTAATATGAAAAACTATTTGAAAATGGTAGATATTTCCAAGACATACGATACACACGGAAATATAGTGAGAGCTCTCAAGGGAGCAAATTTTAGTGTTAAGCGTGGGACAGTTCATGGTCTGTTAGGAGAAAATGGCGCAGGTAAATCTACATTAATGAAGATTCTCTTCGGTCTTGAAAAGAAGGACTCGGGGAAAATATGTTTAGATAATCAAGAAGTAAAAACAAAAAATCCTTGTGATGCCTTTAATTATGGGATAGGCATGGTTCAGCAGCATTTTAGTTTGATAGAAGATTTTACAGTTATTGAAAATATATTTTTAAACATTGAGATTGATAATCGTATTGGTTTAGTAATGAGAGAACATGAAGAATTAGCTATAAAAAAATTGCTACAAGAGAGTGGCTTTATTATTGACTCTTCAAAGAAGATTTGTGAATTATCTATGGGTCAGCGTCAAAAAGTAGAAATCTTGCGGATTCTTCATCGTGGTGCAGACATATTAATTCTTGATGAACCTACTTCAGTATTGACAGAACAAGAAATTAGAGATTTATTTCGTGTTGTAAGGAAGTTAAAAGAAAGAGGAAAGACAATAATATTTATTACACATAAAGTGGAAGAAGTTTTAGAAATTTGTGATGAAGTGACAATTTTGCGAAAGGGGGAGACAGCAGGTACCGGAGAAACTAAAAAACTAGACAAGAAACAGATAGTTCAAATGATAGTTGGAGCTCCTTTTCTCTTTGAAATTAAACACCGTAAACACGAAGCAAAAGAAGTACTACTATCTATAAAAGATTTACACATTAAAAAGGGGGATATAGAAACAGTTAAAGGAGTATCTTTTGATGTAAGAGCAGGAGAGATTGTAGCAATTGCTGGTGTTAGTGGAAATGGACAGCAGGAAATAGTGGAAGCAATCTTTGGTCTTAGGAATTATTTAGATGGACAAATTTTAGTTGAAAGTAAGAATATCAGAGGTTTGTCACCAAGGGAGCGTAGGAAAATAGGGATTAATTATATTCCTGAGGATCGTTTAAATGTAGGTTCCTGTATGGATGCCACTATTATGGAAAATCTTATTATTGATAAATATTACGAGAGGTCTTTTTCGAATAACGGATGTTTAAATATAAATAAGCTAGAACAGTTTTCTACGAAACTGGTAAATAAATATGAAGTAAAAACACCAAGTATAAATAATTATGTTAGAAATCTTTCGGGTGGAAATATTCAAAGGGTTATTATTGCAAGAGAAATTAAACCAGAGACAAAAGTATTAATAGCATGCGAGCCAGCGATGGGTTTGGACATTCGATCAGTAAAGTATGTTTATGATGTTCTTTTGAATTTAAGGGAAGCACAAAAAGCTATTTTGTTATTAGCAAGTGATTTAGATGAAGTTATTTCTCTTGTTGATAGGATAATTGTAATGTATAAAGGTAAGATAACTGCTTATATGAATAATCCTGAGTTGTTTAATAAAAAAGAAATAGGTGAATATATGTTGGGTATTAAAACCTAAATACTAATTTTTAAAAACAAAGGGGCAAATTATATATGAAGAAAAATTTGTTTATAAGCTTTATTTCAACTGTTGGAATTAGTCTGTTAATTACAATTATTATTATAATTGTAAGCACGAAGGAAACAAATATGGCAATTAAGATGTTTTTTTTCGGCCCTTTTTCCAATCGCTATTTTTGTGGAAATATGATTACTACTGCTTTGCCACTAATCTGCACAGGTTTAGCTACCAGTATAGCTTTTTCAAGTGGAGTATTTAATGTAGGATTACAAGGACAGCTTTTTGTTGGCGCGTTAGCTGGTACCTATTTCGCTTATCACTTGCCTTCTAATTTCCCAGTAGTTATTGCAACTATTGCTGTGCTAATTGTCTCTTTTTTCGCAGGCGGAGCTGCTGCACACGTTTCTACTTATTTAGAAAATAAATTGAATGTTTCTCTATTTTTATCATCAATACTTCTTAGCAATGCATATCAATATATTGTTATATATATTTTAGAAGGTCCATTTCATGATCCTTATGCTGGTTTTAGTGCTGCTTCTCCTTATATAAATGAGAGGTTTATGTTTGCAAAAATATTGCCACCCTCAGATCTTCATATTGGTTTATTTATAGCATTTGGACTTGCTTTTGTGTATTACTTTCTTATGGAGCGAGGTGTTATTGGATATGAGTTAAAAATAATAGGAAAAAATCCATTATTTGCCTATTATGGTGGTATCTCTAACCAACGTATAGCGACAATTATTATGTTTATTAGCGGTGGCCTTGCGGGTGTAGCCGGAGCATTTGATATTTTTGGTGTTCAAGGGAGGATGATTGGTATGTTAGCAGGTTATGGATGGACTGGCATAGCAGTTGCTATTGTTGCCCGATATGATCCTATTTTAATTGTTTTGGTATCAATATTTTTTTCTTATATTCAAAAAGGTGCTGAGGTAGGTGCGTTATTTTCAGATATTACCGTTGAAATGGCTCAAGTAATTCAAGGAACCATTTTTTTTCTTGTAACTGCTGAAGGTCTTTTAGATTATGTAAAGCGGAGTAAGAAAGGAGTTAATAGACATGATTGATAATATTGATCTTATTATTTACGGTATGATTTCAGCTGCAACACCTATTATTCTTGCATCACAAGGTGCGTTAATGACTGGTTATTGTGGTACATTTAATATAGGGCTTGAAGGTATGATGCTCCTTTCCGCTTTTTTCTCTGCATATATAGCGGAGATTACTTCTAATCTTTTATTAGGAATAGTAGGGGCTATTTTAATATCAGTTATAGTAGGAATTGGGATGATCCTTTTTACTCTTAAATTGCGTGCTAATAATTTTATGTTAGGACTTGCGTTAAATTTACTTGCTGTAGGCTTAACGATGTTTTTGGGAGGTTGGTTATTAGGCCAAAAGGGAAGCTTTATTTTTAGAAATGCCTCAAAACTAAAAAGTATAAACATTCCCATTGTAGCTAATATTCCAATTATAAATAGCTTAATAAATGGACATAATATTTTTGATTTACTGGCAATCGTTTCTACATTTTTATTCTATATCTTTATATTTCGTACTTCTTATGGGTATCGTATGAGAGCAGTTGGTAAAAGTGGCTGGGTTGCAAAATCAGTTGGCATTTCTTGTAACAAATACAAAGTTATAGCCTATGTTTGGTGTAGTATTTTGTGCGCCTTAGCAGGCGCTTCATTATCCTTACCTTTGGGTATGTTTGCGAGCGGCCCTATCGGTATGGTTAATGGAAGAGGTTGGTTAGCTATTGCAGTAGTGATTATTGCTCAAGGAAATCCATTACGTGTGCTAATAGGGGCGTGGATTTTTGGCTTTGCATCAGCTTTGACAGATTTATTACAAATAACAACTAATTTTTCACCACGATTGTTGATGGCATTCCCTTTTATTTTTGCGATTATAATAACAGCTATTTATTCGTTATTTGGAAGAAGTAGCGAGGGAGAAATAAAGGTAGGAATTTAAAATTTAAAATTAGCTAAGCGATTATATTATAATTAAAATACATTTACTTCTCCTTTGGTATACATTAAGAATAAACATAGATAATGAAAAATTAAGTATAAATATACAAATAAGGTGGAAGGAAAAAATAGAAAACAAGTAAAAGTGAATTAAAATTGAAGCAGGGAGGATGAAAAGGAGGTGGTAAAGTGAAAATAATTTAATGGAATATGTCGTTTTATGTGTTTATGCTGAAGAATTTTTTAAAAAAATTTTAAGAAAGTATAGGGAGGAAAAATAATGAAGAAGTTAAAGGTTTTAATGGTAATAGCGTCAGTAATGTTATTTCTTTTGGTTTATACATCAATGGGCTTTTGTTATTCAGCAGCAATAATGGTTCCTGGCACAATAGGGGATAATCCTATTTGGCAAAATACGGTTCGGGGAGCAGAAGAAGCCGCAAAAGAAGGAAATTTTACTGAGTTAAAAATTCTTGAATCAGGCGGTGATATTTCAACTTACGAAAAGAATTTAATTACTCTTGCTCAGATGAAAAAATATGATGTTATACTTACATCAACCGATGTTATGGCAAAGAGTGTCGTAAAAGTATCGAGCATGTTTCCTGAACAGAAATTAATATTAATGTCAGGGAATATTTTTCTTCAGGTTGAAGAAGTACCCAAAAATGTTTTTTCTACGCGTTTTGATGAGCTACAAAGAGGTTACTTAGCAGGATATTTTTCAGGATTAGTGACTAAAAGTACTATGCCATATGCTAATGAAGAATTAAAAGTAGGTATGATGTTTAATGATGTAATACCTTGTTGGGTAGATGAAGCAAAACCAGGTTTTGAGCAGGGAGTAAAGGCTGTAGATCCTAATATTGA
>DAOUWX010000243.1 GCA_030666935.1 Atribacterota bacterium
ATTGAAAAGTTTAACGAGGGCAATAGAGAGTTTAATAGTTCGAGAGAGTTTGCTTACAAAGTAATGGCAGAGTTTTTTGCCGGAATATTCTTTTTATCAAATATCTTAAACATTATCACCCTAAGCGTTGGTGGATTTTTTGTATATCGGGGATATATAAATATCGGGGATTTAGTTGCTTATCTTTTATATATAAATTTCTTTCTTCAACCGATTAGAAAACTCACCAACTTTACCCAGCAATTTCAAGATGGTATGACTGGTTTTGAACGATTTGTGGAAATTATGAAAGTGAAACCTTCTATAGTAGACAAAGAATATGCTGTTACTTTAAAAGAAATAAAGGGAAAAATAGAGTTTAAAAATGTTGCTTTTAAGTATAGCGCAAAAAAATTTGTTTTATCAAATATAGATCTTGCCATAATGCCGGGAGAAACAATGGCATTAGTAGGCCCATCCGGTGGTGGGAAAACTACTCTTTGTCAGTTGATTCCCAGATTTTATGAGGTTAATGATGGCGAAATATTAATTGACGGTATTAATATAAAAGATATAAAAATGAAATCGCTAAGGGAGAATATCGGTCTGGTTCAGCAGGATATATTTTTGTTTACCGGGACAATAAAGGAAAATATATTATATGGAAAACCCGATGCTGAAGATGCAGAAGTAGCAAAAGCGGCTAAAGATGCTAACATTCATGATTTTATTATAAGTTTACCTGAAGGATACGATAGCTATATAGGAGAAAAAGGGATAAAACTTTCAGGAGGTCAAAAACAGAGGATATCTCTCGCCAGAGCATTTTTAAAAAATCCTGCTATTCTCATACTTGATGAAGCTACATCAGCTTTAGATAGTGAAGCAGAAATTGTAATTCAACAGGCTTTGGAAAAGTTAACCGTTGGCAGAACGGTGTTGGTAATTGCCCACAGGCTTTCTACCATTAAAAATGCTAATCAGATAGTAGTTTTAACCGATGAAGGGATTAAAGAGAAGGGGAATCATAATGAGCTTATTGCCAAGGATGGATTATATACCAAGCTTTATAATGCTCAATTCAGAGGCTTCATACCGGATGAAATAGAATAACAAATATAAGCATAAATTATTATTCATTAAAAAATCTATAACTTTACATTAGCGTTGTAATAAGATAAAGAAAAGAATAATAATTACTCTTGTTTTTTTTATCTTATTTTGCTTCTGAATCTTTTCTTTCTCGTTAAACAATACACAATACGAATAATATGATTATGTTTTAATAAACTTTTAGTATATACTTATTTATATTATAATATGAATTTAGACAATTTCTTATAAGGCAGTTATTGATAGGATTGCTAGAGGAAAAAAATGAACCATAATTTTGATAATCATGATAATATTTTAAGAAAAATAGAAGAATTACGAGAAAAGATTAGATCCCATAATTATCGGTATTATGTTTTAGATGATCCAACTGTTGCGGATGCTGAATATGATCGATTAATGAAAGATTTAATAGAATTAGAAGAAAAGTACCCCCGATATATTACACCTTCTTCTCCCACTCAGAGAGTAGGGATAGAGCCAGTTTCAGAATTCACCACAGTAAAGCATATTGCGCCTATGTTAAGTCTGGCTAATGCCTTTTCGACTGAAGAATTACGAGCTTTTGACCAAAGGGTAAAAAAAATAATTCCTCAACAGAAATTAGAATATGCAGTAGAGCCAAAGATTGATGGTTTAGCAGTTGCCTTAGTATATGAAAAGGGAATTTTTACGAGGGGAGCGACCCGTGGAGATGGGGTAAGCGGAGAAGAGATAACTTCTAATCTTAGAACTGTAAAAGCTATCCCCTTAAAATTATTCGGTGAAAATATTCCTCCTCGTATTGAGGTATATGGGGAGGTCTACACGAAGAAGAGTGATTTTAAAAAGTTAAATGAAGAGAGAATGAAAAAGGGAGAGAATCTATTTGCTAATCCCAGAAATGCAGCAGCTGGTGCAGTAAGGCAGCTTGACCCTCGAATAACTGCCCAAAGACATTTAGATTCTTTTATTTATAGAGCAACTTTTACAGAGGGACATAAATTTAGTAAGCATATGGAGGTTTTGAACTATTTAAAAAAGATTGGGTTTAAAGTAAATCCTCATATCAAACTCTGTCAGGATATAGAGGAAGCTATAAATTGCTGCCAGGAGTGGATAGAGAAGAAAGAAGAATTGGATTACGAGATTGATGGAATGGTAATCAAGGTTAATTCCTTGAGGATGAGAGAAGAATTGGGGTCAACTACCCGAAGTCCCCGCTGGGCTATTGCCAATAAGTTTCCTGCTCAACAAATGACCACCAAAGTTAAGGATATTATCGTTCAGGTGGGGAGTACGGGGGCTGTAACTCCGGTGGCTAAACTTGATCCGATTGGAATTTCCGGTTCTGTGGTACAAAGAGCTACTCTGCATAATGAAGATGAAATTAGAAGGAAAGATATTCGAATTGGAGATGTTGTATTAATTCAAAAAGCCGGAGAAGTTATTCCGGAAGTAGTAAAAGTAATTAAAGAGAAAAGGACTGGTAAGGAGAGGAAATTTGTTATGCCCACTCAATGTCCGGTATGTGGGGCAAAGGTGTTTAGGCCGGAAGGCGAAGTGGTCTCTCGATGTATTAATCCTGCCTGTCCAGACCAGGTAAGAGGAAGAATCAGACATTTTGCTTCTCGAGATGCTATGGATATAGAAGGATTAGGTCCAGCCGTAATTGATCAATTAGTAGAGAATAAAATAATTAGAAATATTTCGGATTTGTATTTTTTAAAAAGAGATGACCTCATTTCTCTTGAACGAATGGCAGAGAAATCTGCGGATAATTTATTAGATGCTATTGAAAAGAGCAAGGAAAAAACTTTAGCCAACTTAATCTATGGTTTAGAGATACGTTATGTGGGAGTTCATAGCTCAGAAGTTATTACCAGATACTACTCTACTTTAGATGAATTCAAAAAAGTTAGCTTAGAAGAATTAATTGAGATTAAGGAAATTGGTCCCAAGATTGCAGAAAGTATAATTCTTTTTTTTGAGGGAAGGGAAAATTTAACTATTATTGAAAGATTAAGAAGTGCTGGTTTGAATTTTGGTCAAGAAGAAGAGAAAATAAGAAAAGAAAAAGAAGTTCAGATATTAGCCGGAAAACAATTTGTTTTAACCGGTACTTTAAAGGATTTTACCCGCTCCCAGGCTAAAGAAATAATCAGTGAATTAGGGGGCCGAGTTACCGGTAGTGTAAGCAAAAAAACAGATTATGTTGTTGCCGGTGAAGACCCGGGCTCCAAATACCAAAAAGCTCAAAAATTGGGGATAACTATTATTGATGAAAAGGAATTTAAAGGATTAATTGCCAAGTGA
>DAOUWX010000346.1 GCA_030666935.1 Atribacterota bacterium
GCACAACCGGGTTCTTTGGTATGGCTGCAATTATTAAATCTACAACTTTGTGAAAGATCTTCGATATCTGCAAAAGTCTTCTCGACAATATCTTCATTTGCCCATAGCTGTATTTCGCGCATACCCGGATTGTCAATTACCATACCTTTTCTATCCGGTATCATGAATAATTCTCTATATGAGGTGGTATGCCTTCCTTTGTCATTATCCCTTAAAGAATTGGTAGCTTGTTTCGGGGTGTCAAGTAAGCAATTAATAATTGTAGATTTACCAGTACCGGAAGATCCCAAAAATACCACAGTTTTTCCTTCCTTCAGGTAATTATAAATTTGTCCTATACCAGATTTTTCTAAGGCGCTCATACAAAGGATAGGTATGCCAGGGGAAATTGATTCAACCTCTCTTATAAATGTCTCAATTTCAGTACATAAATCAGCCTTGTTAAGGATAATAACTGGATTTGCTCCACTATCCCAGATAAGAGATAGATAACGTTCAATTCTTCTTAGATTAAAATCTCTATCGAATGTAGTGACAAGGAAAGAAGTATCTATATTAGCGCAAATAACTTGTTCTTCTGTTTTAATTCCCGGAGTTTTTCGAGATAAACTCGTCTTTCTGGGAAAAACAAAATGAATTATAGCTCCGTCTTCTTTTTCTTTTCGGGTAATTCCAACCCAATCACCAACTGCTGGGTATTTCTCTGTTGATTGGACTTCATATTGAAATTTTCCAGTTATTTTTCCCTTCAATTCACCATATTCACATAAGACACTATAAATATGTCTTTGGGCAGATATTATTCTGGCAGGTATATATGTTATGTTCTGTTGGTTATATTTTATAAAGTGGCTCTCAAAAAAAGAATTCCATCCAAATTTTTTCAGATCTATCATTTAATTCCTCCATAGATATTAAATTTTCTTTAAATATAAATTGGATTGTCTTTACTTCTAAAATGGCTTACAGAGGAATTAAATCTGATTTTATTGATTTGCTTAATAGGCAAGAGTACCTCTGTGAAATAAAAACCATTTTTGAAGTAGTAAATTAGTTTTTTCTAAATTGTATCTCATAAACACTACCTCCTATCAAATGAATTTCTCTTCACAGAGATGTTTTATAATACCTAAATTAAAACAATTTGTCAAAAAAATATTGCAATAACCCCATCCCCTCCATTCCTGGTGTATTCTTAATCTTTTTTTTAACTCTTTGGCTAATGTATTAAGCCATCGACTAAAAAAAGACAAGGGGACGTTTCGTTTGTCATATTTTAAGAATATATATTTACCTTATTGAATCGCCACCAGTGGTCAAAAGAATTAGTCTTTTCAATTTTTCTACATCTTAATATTAACACGACAAAGGTTTTAAAAAACCCTTCTTTTTAATAAAATAGTTGTGAGGTGCAAAATTTAAAAAAATATAGTTTATCTGTCTGTTAGTCGCTCGGTCAAATATTCAGGTTACGGGTTACAAGTTCAAGTTACAAGTAAAAGGAAATGCTGAGACTTTGGTCTTATTTTACAAATAATCTTCTTTCGTTTGAAATTCGGCAGAAAAGAAGGTAAAAAATACTCTACTAATAGGTAATATTTTCCCCTATATAGAGGAAAAATTTACTCTTAACATAGGGTAAAATTACCTACTAACAATAACAATATAACAATACCAATACAACAACAACAAATAGTAAAAAAATTTGCTGTTGTTGCTGCTGTTAATTTTAAAAAATTAAAAGAGAAAGGAGGATGATAAGGCTTCGCGGAGGTGATGTCCAAGAAAAATAGGTGTCTGCCCCTATTATTGTACAACTACTGATCTGAGCAGGGAACCACTGAGCGTGCTGGCAACAAAAATAAACAAAAACGCTGCACCTAATAGCCTGACGGCATTCTTATCTGAATTCATTTTTTCCCTCTTTTTGTTTTGTTATTCTGTTCCACAGTTATTACTACATTTCCCTTTTTGTGTCCTTTTTCGACATACCGGTGAGCCTCGGCAGTCTGTTCCAAGGGATAGCGTCTATCTATGATCGATTTTATCTTCTCCGCCTCAATAAGCTCTTTGAGGAAAATTAAATCTTCAGTCTTTGGGCTTGCTGCCCCAAATATTACTTTCTTGCTGCTTGTCATCGAAGTCCATAGCCCTCGAACCATCTGTGACAACCCAGGGTTAGCTAAAAGATAGAATCCTTTTTCCTTTAGTGATCTTATACAACCTGAAAACGAACTCTTGCCTACCACGTCAAAAATAACATCATAGGTCTCGCCACTTTTGATGAAATCTTCTTGAGTATAATCAATGACCTGGCCTGCACCAATCGAACGCAGCATGTCC